>JAFWDW010000021.1 GCA_017515965.1 Lachnospiraceae bacterium | reverse complement strand
CTGCTCTGTTTTTCGTTCAGTTGATCCATCATCACTCTCCGATCAGCTTACGCGTCTCTTGCAGCGTCATTCCCCGCTCGTTCGCGATACGTGCCAGATTCTCGTACTCGTATTTCTTCTTTCTGACACCGTATCCTTCTGAAGTTTTAAGGCGCACCGATCCGTAAGGGGTATCAAACTCCTCCTCTCTGCGCTCCAGCACATATCTGGTCGTCAGTTTCTCACGGATACCGATCGTGGATGTATATTTGAAAATCAGTTTAACGATACTCTCTTTGTCCTGCTGCCGGCAGATCACTGTGATGAGGGTTCCCGGGCGGTTCTTTTTCATACCCGCAGGAACGGTAAACACCTCGAGCGCACCGCCCTCAAAAAGCTTTTCCATCGCAAAGCCGATCTCCTCTGCTGTCATGTCGTCGACATTGCAGGATAACTCAGTAACCATATCGGTCTGATCCTCGCTCTCACCAAGCATCACGCGCAAACAGTTGGCCGCATCAAAATCTTTTGTTCCCATGCCGTAGCCGATCGCTTCAACGCGCATGACGGGCATCTCCCCAAAACGGTTTACGAAATACTTGAGCAGCGCCGCGCCGGTCGGCGTACACAGTTCTCCCTTAAAGGCACCGCCATAGGACGGTATACCTTTCAGGATAAAAGCTGTCGCAGGCGCCGGAACCGGAAGGATCCCGTGGGCGCATTTGACCGTGCCGCTTCCCACGTGAACAGGTGAGGCCACGACCTGATCGGGAGCAATCTCATGCATCAGCATAGCCACCATGGTGATATCGGCTACCGCATCCATCGTACCAACTTCGTGGAAATGGATCTGGGTGACCGGAACGCCGTGTGCATGACTCTCTGCCTCGGCAATCAGGCCGTACACGTTCATGACATCATCCTTTACCTCTTCCGGGATATCCAGATGTCCGCGCACGATATGCTCAATATCCGCCATCCCGCTGTGGACGTGATCATGCGTGTGTCCATGCCCATGGTCATGATCATGGTGATGATGGTGTTCCACCGCACCTTCTTCAACGCCGTTCACCAGCACCCTCACGTGGGTACCTGTAATACCGCATTTAATCGCGGGTTCTTTAATGATCTCAACGCCGGGGATGCCGGCCTGATTCATCTTTTTGACAAATGCATCCGGATCGGGATGGAGTTCAAGCAGCGCCGCTGAAAGCATATCCCCTGCAGCGCCCATACCACAGTCTATGTACAGAGTCCTCATTTCTTAACCTCCATATGGTTGATCATACTTGCCAAATACCCCGCGCCAAAACCGTTGTCGATATTCACGACCGACACGCCGCTTGCGCAGGAATTCATCATAGAAAGGAGCGCGGAAAGCCCCTCGAAAGAGGATCCGTACCCAACGCTGGTCGGCACCGCAATGACCGGGCAGTCACTTAAACCCCCGATCACACTGGCGAGTGCACCCTCCATGCCGGCGATCGCGATGATGACACTCGCGCTCATGATTTCATCAAGATGGGAGAGCAGGCGGTGCAGTCCGGCTACGCCGACATCATAGAGCCGGACGACTTCATTGCCGAAACACTCTGCGGTGAGCGCTGCCTCCTCGGCCACCGGAATATCACTTGTGCCTCCGGTCGCGACAACAATGCGTCCGATCCCGTTCGCTTCCGGCACTTTACCGGCGATCGCGATCCTTGCCTCCGGATGATATGAGATCTCAAAATCCGCTGAGATCATCTCCGCTGCTTCCGCGGACAGGCGTGTGATCAGGACATTCTCCTGGCCGTTCTCTCTCATGGCATGAAGGATATCAGCAATTTGCTCCGGAGTCTTGCCCGCCCCGTAAATAACCTCAGGCACGCCCTGCCTGATCTTCCTGTGCAGATCCACCTTGGCAAAACCGAAATCCTTAAACGGTTCTGTCTTTAGGGCGAGCAGAGCTTCCTCTTCAGACATCTCTCCGGCCTTTAGCGCCCTTATGATCTCTTTGATTTCTGTTTTCATAATCATTCCCCGTCTGCAAAAAGCGGCTCTGCTGTCATCGGCAGAACCGCTCATTTCCCTATTTCTTCTTAAAGAAAATCTCCTTGAAGACGCCCTTCGGATCCTTGATCAGAACGATGACGATCCAGATGACCATCGCGAGCGCTACTACCGAAAGCCCCAGAAACAGATCATTTAACATGTCTGCCGGTGCCGGTGTAAAATACGCCGCTCCGAGCTCAGCATATTCAAAGATCGCATCGGCCAGCCACATGAGGGAAGCCCCCCAAAACATCCAGCACAGGACACCGATCTTCATTTGGCTGTTCGGCGCATTCCTGTACCAGATCGCTGTCGTAATCACAGCCGCAAAAATCGAAACAAGCAGTGTCATAGTATTTCCTCTTTATGCCTTCGCAGATGTATCTTCTTTTGCTCTCTTTTCAAAGACTGAGGCAACAGCCAACATGCAGACCCAGACCACGGTGATGATCACGGCCATCGTGACACCAACCGTCGCCATTTCGTGCAGCATCTCCGCTTTGTCCGCCGGATTTGACGCCGCTGTCAGGAATGGGAAGTAGGGAACCACCTCTCCGTGCCATACGTGCTCAAAGGCCAGCAGCACAGCGCCGCCCCAAAGCATATTTCTAAGCCAGCTCAGCTTCGTGGAGAACGGGATCTTTGTCTCCTGTTCTGTCTTCTTTGCAGCTTCTTTCTTGTCAACTTCGATTTTTGCGATAGATGTCGCAACCGCTTCAGCAGCAGGTACTAAAAAACATGCCATATTCATGCCCTCCTTTTACTCTCTGTGTTTTTAAGTAAAGCATATTTTACCGTTGTTTTCAAGACAAAATCCTGCTATGCTTTTGGCAAGACGGAGGGAAAGTCATGAGTGATGTGACCAAATATTTCTATAAGGGTGGCCTTAACTGCGCCGAAACGACCCTGAAATGTCTGATCGAGGACGGCATCGTCGATCTCCCGGCAGAATGCGTGAAAATGATGAGCGGATTCGGGGGAGGCATGCAGCGCGGATCGATCTGCGGCGCTGTCACGGGCGCTGTTGCCGCGATCGGTTCAAAATACGGACGGACAGAGACAGGTGAAGACCGCAAGCCTTCCGCCGATGCGGTCAGATCCTTCCTGAAACAGTTTGAGGAAGAATTCGGCACGATCTACTGCAAAGAACTGCAGAGGGCCTATGTCAAAGAACACAAGCTTAAGTCTCCCGGGATGTACCGGGCCTGTACGGTATTCGTGGAAAAAGCTGTCGAATTGGCGAAAGAAATGATTGAAGAAAAACAATGATGATTCAGATCATGAAAAGGAGCCATCCAGTGGCTCCTTTTTCGTAGCAAAAGCTTAAATAGTAGCCACATTTCTCAAAACACTGGCTACTTTTCTGAATCAAAGGCTCGCAAAGGAGCCAATTAACGGCTACTCTTTGTCGGAAACCATGGAAAAAAGAGCCATCATCACGCCACCCGCTCACTCCGGCGCAGATACGTTCAAAAGCGCAACATCCAGGAGCACGTTGGCACCGTTAATGACATCCTCATCCCGGGTGTATTCCTGTGGATTATGGCTGATGCCGCCGATACTCGGAACAAAGATCATCGCCGTCGGGCATACAGTCGCCAGATTCTGAGCATCCTGCCCGGCTCCCGAGGTGATGCGCCTGCATGAGAGGCTCCGGTCTGCGGCTCCTTTCTCGATCATATCGACGATTCCAGCATCAAAGAGAACCGGCTTAAAGCGCGATCGCCTGCACACCGTCACCTTCACGTGATCAGTCTTCTCCAACTCCCGCAAATAATCCATCAAAGCATGTTCTTCCGCCGAAAGTGCTTCCTCGTCAGGATTGCGCAAATCGACCGTAAAGACAGCCTTTTCAGGAATGACATTGACGGCATTCGGCTCAAAGGCAATCGTACCGACCGTCGCGACTGTCCTGCTGCCGGGCAACAGACAACGGTCACGTAAGAATACATTGACCTTCGACGCGGCCAGCCCTGCATCGATCCTCATGGCAGTCGGTGTTGTTCCCGCGTGGTTCTGCCTTCCCTCGATGGTCACTTCAAACCAGGAGATTCCCTGCAGATCCTCAACCACGCCGATCTGAATCCCTTCCTGATCAAGAATCGGCCCCTGCTCGATATGCAATTCGATAAATGCACAGGGCCTGGCAAATCCCGGCTCACCACTTCCGGCGTATCCGATCCGTTTCAGTTCATCGCCCAGCACGCTCCCGTCAACACCGCGGATCTTAAGCGCTGTCTCCGCGTCCAGACCGCCGGCGTAGACAAGCGAGCCCAGCATGTCGGGCGCGTAGCGCACGCCCTCCTCGTTGGTGAACGCCGCGACCACGACCGGGCGGACCGGTTTCACACCATTTTCCTTGAGCGTCCTGACGATCTCGATGCCGGCGAGCACGCCAAGGCATCCGTCATACTTCCCGGCGTTGATCACAGTGTCAATATGAGAGCCCGTCATAAACGGTTCTTCATCTTTATTGTCCGGGCTATCCCAGATGCCGAAGATATTGCCGATCTTATCGACGGCGATGCGCATCCCGGTCTCTTCCATCCACATGCAGACGAGATCGCGCGCAGCTTTATCCGCATCGGAGGCCGCGGTCCTGCTGCGCCGGCCCTGCGCATCCAGACCGGTTTTGCCCAGATCTTCTATATTTTTGATTAACCGTCTGCCGTCAATCCGCATCACGCATCTTCTCCTTTTGCTTCAGGATACTCAGTTCCCGAAATAAATCCACGCCAACAGCGCCATGCACAAAACCCATCCTAAGATCAGTGTGATCAAATGTTTCTTTTCTCTATGCACCGCGATAAACTCGCGGATCAAAGCGCTCGGCCAGTAGTAAAATGCCACATGGCTGCCGATACCGGTGCACTTAAGTCCGATCTTGCGGCAGTAACGGAGCGCCCGGTAGACGTGATAATTGCTGGTGACAAGCGCCGTATACTTCCTGTCTTCCTGCGCATCGATGATCGCTTTGGAATTTTTCAGGTTCTCAAATGTATTGGCCGAACCGGGTTCCATGATGATCTTCTCGGCCGGAATGCCTTTCTGAAGAAGGTATTGCGTCATAGCCTCTGCTTCGGAGAGGTCTTCGTCATTTCCCTTTCCCCCTGATGGTATCAGCACGGGCGGCGTCGGATCCTTATGATAAACGTCAATCGCTTTGTCTATCCGGTCGGAGAGAAGCTTTGAAATGCGCCCGCCTTTAAGGAGCCCCGCTCCATGGATGATCACATAGTCAAAGTCTCTCTTTCGCGGGATAATCATCAGGAAGATACAGTAAAACATAAAGACGACAAACGTTGCCGAATAATAAATCACTGAGACGCCGACAAACGCGCTCACGCGGCTGATATGGAAGAGCACTCCCGAAGGATTCCATCTGGTGCCGAGAAGCTCAGGGAGCAAAACGGCTGTAAATGTCGCGATCTCGCCGATACCGATCACCAGTCCGAAGATGAACGAGAGGAGATTCTTGAGGGAATGTCCCTCGCGCTCATACATCAGG
>JAFWDW010000002.1 GCA_017515965.1 Lachnospiraceae bacterium | reverse complement strand
TGTGGATTGCGGCACCGAGCTGCATGGCTTCCAGTGGCGAAACGCCTCCCTGATTCATGCGATTGAGATCTCCCCGCCTGAGCATAAACTCAACCAGTTCACGAACGGAAACCCTGTGGACAGGCAAAGGCATATCATCAAGCATGAATGAGGCCAGTACATAATTGCTGACATCGATCCCTTTGGCTGTCAGTGCCCAGGAACCTTTTGCTCTCTTGATCAGACGTTCCTCGCGCAGGCGAAGCAGCTCCCGTCCGTACACGTCCGACAAGTCAAGATGAAACCTTTCTCTGAATTCGTCGTCGTTGACACCGGCTATGCGACGCAGACCAAGAAACATAAATTCTTCTATCTGTTCTTTTTCCGACACTTCATGATAATCACGCGCAGCGGGAGCAAAACCGGCGGATGAAGTCACATGCTGCATTTGATTCAGGTAGATTTCCATATTTTTGGTATTACGGTAGCGCACACCCTGATAGTACCCGCTGGCGCCCAGCCCGATCCCAAGATACTCTGCGCCGGTCCAGTAACCTTCATTATGCCGGCAAGCAAATCCGGGGCGCGCGAAATTAGAGATCTCATACTGTTCATATCCATACGACTTCAGTAGCCTTACCGCGCTCCTGTACTGCCTGCGATCCGCTTCATCTCCCGGCATTGAAAGTAAACCTTCCCGTATGTGCAAGGCAAGTGGTGTTTCTTCTTCAACAATCAGACTGTACGCTGAGATGTGTTCAGGATTCAGCTGCAACACTTTTTCAATCGTCTCTTTGAGATGGGCTCTCTTTCCGGCTTTATCGGGATCCCGTACAGGTAAACCAAGCATTAAATCGACATTGATGTTTTTAAAACCTGTTTTCCTTGCGCATATAAAGCACTCCTCAAACTCATTCCAAGTATGAATACGTCCCAGCATGGAAAGTTCATCAGGATCAGCTGACTGGAGTCCGAAACTGATACGGTTAACGCCGAGACTGTGCATGGTCGTCATTTTCTCTTCATCGACCGTACCGGGATTACACTCCACCGTGATCTCAGCGTCATCGGTAATATGAAACGATGAACGCAGCGTCAGTATGATCTGCTTGAGCTGCGCACTAGATAAAAGAGACGGTGTTCCTCCGCCGAAGAAAACCGTCTCTGCATCTTTTTTATTGTTTTCTCCTGCAACCGCTATTTCTGAGCACACTGCATCGACATAGCGCTGAATCGTATCTTCGTCAGCGGGAAATGATAAAAAGTCACAGTATGCGCATTTGCGCACGCAGAAGGGAATATGAATATACAGTTCTAATCCGTTTGGTTTCAATCCTTTATGCCGCCCTTATTCCTCGTCCAGCTTCAACACACTCATGAAAGCTTCCTGCGGAATCTCAACGCTGCCGATCTGCCGCATACGCTTCTTGCCGGCCTTCTGTTTTTCAAGAAGCTTTCGCTTCCGGCTGATATCACCGCCGTAGCATTTAGCCAGAACATCTTTGCGCAGAGCGCGAACAGTCTCGCGCGCGATGATCTTTCCGCCGACAGCTGCCTGGATCGGGATCTCAAACAGATGTCTCGGAATTTCTTCCTTCAGCCGCTCACACATGCGCCTTCCACGCGGATAGGCAGACTGTTCATGCACAATGAAAGACAACGCGTCAACCTGCTCATGATTGACCAGAATATCAAGTTTAACTAACGGTGCTCTCTCATATGAGGAAACCTCATAATCAAGTGAAGCATATCCGCGCGAACGGCTCTTCAGCGCATCAAAGAAATCGTAGATGATCTCGTTGAGCGGTAATTTGTATTTCAGGATCGCACGTGTCTCCTCGACATATTCCATGCTCTGATACTGGCCGCGACGCTCCTGACACAGATCCATGATCGAACCGATATACTCACTGGTCACCATGATCTGTGCATCGACGATCGGTTCTTCCATATACTCGATCTCAGATGGATCTGGCAGATTGGAAGGATTTGTCAACTCCAGGCATGTCCCGTCTGTCTTATATATCTTGTACACAACGCCGGGTGCGGTCGTCACCAGATCAAGGTCATACTCACGCTCCAGCCGCTCCTGAATAACTTCCAGATGAAGCAGACCCAGAAAACCGCATCGGAATCCGAATCCGAGCGCCAGTGATGTCTCCGGTTCAAAGCGCAGAGAGGCATCGTTAAGCTGGAGTTTTTCAAGAGCCTCACGCAGATCAGGGTACTTGGCCGAATCTGCCGGGTAGATTCCGCAGAAGACCATCGATTGTACTTTCTTATATCCCGGAAGAGGTTCCGAGCAGGGGTTGTCAGCGTCTGTCACGGTGTCACCGACACGCGTATCCGCCACGCGCTTAAGGCTCGCAGTAAAATAGCCGACCATGCCTGCTGTCAGCTCATCGCACGGGATCAGCTGCCCTGCTCCGAAATAACCGACCTCAACGACCTCGGCTCCGGCGCCTGTCGCCATCATTTTGACATTCATGCCTGCCTTGAGCCGTCCTTCACGAAGCCGGCAGAAAACGATCACGCCTTTATACGGGTCATAAAGCGAGTCAAAGATCAGTGCTTTTAGAGGCGCATTCTCATCACCCTCGGGCGGCGGGATCTTTGTGATGACAGCCTCCAGCACCTCATGGATATTGATCCCCCGCTTGGCTGAGATCTGCGGAGCATCCTCGGCTTCGATTCCGATGATATCCTCTATCTCACGGATAGCCATCTGCACATCGGCGCTGGCCAGATCTATTTTGTTGATAACAGGAAAAACATCCAGATCATGCTCCAGAGCCAGATAGACGTTTCCGAGAGTCTGTGCCTGCACGCCCTGCGTCGCATCAACGACCAGGATAGCACCGTCACACGCCGCAAGCGAACGGGACACTTCATAGTTGAAATCCACATGGCCCGGGGTGTCGATCAGGTTAAAAATATACTCTTCGCCGTTATCTGCTTTGTAGATGATCCGGACAGCTTGAGATTTGATCGTTATACCCCTCTCCTGCTCCAGATCCATATTATCGAGCACCTGCGTCGTCATTTCACGGCTCGTCAGGGTTCCGGTCATCTCGATAAAACGGTCCGCCAAAGTGGACTTTCCGTGATCGATATGGGCGATGATACAAAAATTTCGGATATGCTGCTGGTCCATTGATCGTTGTTTCCTTTATTCGTCAGTATGTTTCATCATAAAGCTTTCCAGCGCAAAACGGGCATCCGCCCGCCCTGTATGCGTCAGTGCCTGTATTTCAGTAAGTTCATCTGTCACAGAGAGCAACTGCGCCTCATCAAATGCTGCCTGAACATTCATATAGCGGTTTATAAACGCAGGATGGATTCTGGCTTTGCGCGCGATCTCAGATGGGGATTGTCCCTGACTTGTCAGAGCTTTGGCCATCCACACCAGCTTGAACTCACGGCGCAGCATGTACAGAATCTGACTTGGTTTAGTCTCCAGGCCAACCAGATCGCGATACGCTTTAAAAGCTGCCTCACGCTGCCTCTGTGCAATAGCTGCTGTCAATTGGAATATCGTATCTTTCAGCTCGCGGCTGCAGACTTCCCGGATTGCAGTATCCGTGATCTCAGCGCCGGGATCGCAGTAACTGATCAGCTTCTCCATTTCATGATAGAGTCTGAACATGTCATGACCGCACCACTGAAGCATTCCGTACGCTGTCGCATCTTTCATTAGATGACCGGCCTTGGAAGCTGTTTGAACAAGCCATCTGCGCAGCATCCCATCGTCGGGTGTCGTAAACTCAGCAACATATCCCGCCTTGACAGCTGCTTTATACATGCGGCCGCGCTTGTCGACAACATCCTCGTCAAAAATCAACTATGCTTCTTCGGGGAGAGCGCCGATCAGATCAATCATGTGATCATCAGCGCTTTTAAAGAAACCGGATTCCTCGATCATGATCAGACGGTGATCCGCCAGAAAAGGAAGCGTATCAGCCATCTGTATCAGGCTTTTAGGATCTGTCTTCTTCCCGCTGTAGACTGTAAAATTCATGGATGGGTTTTCAGGCATTAAAGCATTTTTGAGGTTATTCTTAAACTGATCCCTCAGATATGCTTCATCCCCGGTAAGGACGTAGACATGTGCAAATGTCTGATTCTTGATATCGCCTGTGATCCGTGCGATCACAGAACTGACCGTATCTGTCCGTGCCATGCCAAGCTCCTGTTTGAACCGCTTCTTTCAACCTATAGCAGGTGTGCACTATTATATCAGAATTAGGTTAAACTGTCGAAGCCATACACTTCTTATATTTTGATCAACCCGAATGCGCTGGCGACAGAACTTAAGAATATGATGATCACAAAAATCGGACATACATAACGGATCATGAACGCGAATATGCGTCTTCTGTTGAATGGGTGTCCGTCCCGCATAACCTCCTGATCGACCAGTTTCAGGCCCATGTGACGCGAGACCAGAATGCAGATAGCCAGCGCCGACAGAGGCATCATAACCGAGTTGGTCAGGAAGTCAAAGAAATCCAGAAACGGCATACCAATGATCGTCACCGATGCCAGAGGACCGTACCCCTGACAGGAAAGCGTGCCGAGTGCGATCATCACCGCCGCAGTGATCAGCGTGCCTTTCGTTCTGCTCCAGCCGAACTCGTCATTAAAAGTTGAAACGACGCATTCCGTCAGTGCGATCGCACTGGTCAGCGCAGCGAAGATCACGAGCAGAAAAAAGAGTATTCCGATGAGTTTCCCGCCGCTCATACCGGCAAAGACTTTGGGCATCATCACAAACATCAGAGACGGTCCCGCTTTGAGAACCTCCGGATCCCCTTTTGAAAACGAGAAAACTGCGGGGATAATCATCAGTCCCGCCATCACGGCAATCAGCGTATCAAATAATTCTACCTGCCGGGTAGACTTATCGATACTGGTCTCTTTGCTCATATACGACCCGAAAGTAATCAGAATACCCATTGCTATGGAGAGGGAATAAAACATCTGCCCCATAGCAGATACGATCGTCATCCAGGAAAAGTTCTTAAGATTCGGAATAAAGAAATACTTAACTCCTTCGAATGCCCCCGGAAGCCGTATCCCGTAAACACAGATGATAAAAGCCAGCAAGAGCAGCACAGGCATCATGAACCGGGTCACGCGCTCGATTCCGTTATTGACGCCTGCCAGGATGACAATAATAACCATGACAGTAAAAACAATGAACCAAAGCTCTGTGCTCGCTCCGTCTGTAATAAAATCCGTAAAGAATGTATCAGAAGCCAGGGTCTTGAGATCAGTTGTCAGATAACTGAAAAGATATTTGCATACCCATCCTCCGATTACAGAGTAATACGGTACGATCAGGATCGGTATCACGGCATTCAGCCATCCGCCGGCCGCCATCGCCTTAGAATCCGAGAAAAACCTGAAAGCTCCGACCGGACTTTTCCCCGATGCGCGTCCGATCGTGCTCTCAGCGATAATCATCGTGTAGCCGAAAGTGGCGACCAGGATCAGGTAAACCAGCAAAAAGGCGCCTCCGCCGTATTTTGCCGCAAGATAGGGGAAGCGCCATATATTCCCAAGCCCGACGGCTGCTCCTGCCGCCGAGAGCACAAATCCCAACTTGCTCGAAAAAGCCCCTCTTTCATTCTTTTTCATTCTGTAAACTCCTTTTATTAAATATCCAGTGTTACTCCGACCGGGCAGTGGTCACTGCCTGTGATATCCGCATAGATCACCGCATCACGGATAGAGTCTTTGAGCCCTTCGTCGACCAGGAAATAATCGATCCGCCATCCCGCGTTGTTCTTACGCGCGTTAAAGCGATATGACCACCAACTGTACGCATCAGTTTTATCGGGATAGAGAACACGGAACGTATCGACAAAGCCCGCCTCTAAAAGACGCCCGAATTTATCTCTCTCCTCATCAGTAAATCCGCAATTACCTTTATTGGAAGTCGGGTTCTTTAAATCGATTTCATGATGAGCCACATTCATATCGCCGCAGATCACAACATGTTTCTTGGAAGCCAACTCACTCAAATATGCGCGAAAATCATCTTCCCATTTCATGCGGTATTCAAAACGCGCGAGAGTCTCTGTTTCATCAGGAACCGGAGCCCCCTTTTTCTCAGCCTGGCGCACCATCTGCCTGTACTCTTTCGGGGAAGTGCGTGCATTGGGCACATAGACACAAACCAGGTAGTAATCATCATACTCCAGCTGCACGACCCTGCCTTCATCCGTATGGCCCGGTATGTTGTAACTGACAGAGACCGGTTTCTTTTTGGCAAAAACGGCTGTACCTGAATACCCTTTCCGGTCAGCATAACAATAATACTCATCGTATTCAGGCAGATCGACAACCGCCTGCCCTTCCTGCATCTTCGTCTCCTGGATACAGATAAAATCCGGATCCAGTTTTTTCATGGATTCTTCAAATCCTTTCTTCAGACAGGCGCGCAGCCCGTTGACATTCCAGGATACAAATGTGGTCATATTATGATTCCTCCGTGCCTCTCGGTTTGACCGGCGCTGTCTGCAACTGCAGCCATTCCCGCTCTCTACTGCTTAAATGAGGCGCCAGTTTTTCATACACATGCGCATGATAACGGTTCAGCCATGTGATTTCCTGCTCTGTCATCTCATCAGCCAGTATAGCATCCGGTTCATAGGGTACAACAGTCAGCGGATCAAAATAAAGTCTGCGCCCGGCTGTTCGTTCAACAACAAGCAGATTTTCTATACGCACTCCGAAAGCGCCTTCCCTGTAATAACCCGGTTCATCTGAAACGATATTGCCCCTCAGAAGAGGCTTGTCTTCTAAATGATGATTGTTTGCATTGATAATGCGCACAGGTCCTTCATGTACGGAGAGAACAAACCCGACGCCATGCCCTGTTCCATGGAGATAATCAACACCCAGATCCCACAGCGGCCTGCGCGCTTTTTCATCCAGCATGCGAGTCGGAGTCTGAGGATCGATCAGCGATTTCATCAACTGAAGGTGGCCTTTAAGCACGGCGGTATAGTAAAGCTTTTCGTCATGCGTGAGCGGCCCCAAGGCGATCGTACGCGTGACATCCGTTGTTCCTTCGAAGTACTGACCGCCTGAATCCAGTAAAAGAAAGCCTTCTTTGGCAAGTCTTTTACTTGAATCTCTGCGCGGTGCATAATGAACGATTGCCGCATTCTGTGCATAAGCTGAAATCGTCTCGAAACTCGGCTCAATATAACTGGAGAAGACTGTTTTTTTCTCTTCCAGCAATCGTGAAATATCTAGCTCAGTCAGGCTGTCCAGGCTGTCTGCATAAGTCACTTTCAGATCATAAATGAGCTTAGTCAAAGCAATGCCGTCCATCAGATGCGCTTTATGCATGTTCCGTACTTCAGACGGATGCTTGATGCTCTGAGGGATCATTTCCGCATTGTGTACAAGTCTGGGATGGCTAAGCAATGAAGATGATCTTTCAATGCGATGCGAAACCTCACTTTTGTCATAAGCACAGACTCCGGTCAGTCTTTCGAGATCTTCGTAGAATTCTGTGTAATTCCTGATGTTGATACCCAGATCCTTAAGAGAATCGATATAACCGGCCGGCAGACTCTTTGCACTATCAGGCTGCAGGTAAAGAGCTCCGTCCTCAATCCCCATGATCAAATAAGCGTACAGGACAGGCGTATAGATAATATCATTTCCGCGCAGATTAAGGAGCCAGCCGATGGTATCCAGCTTTGATACTATATAGTGATCAATTTGCTGGTTCTCCATAAGACGGCGAAGATCCTTCACTTTACTCACAGGAGAAACGCCGGTCATCCCGTTCGGAAGAACCCATCCGTCAGTCGCTGTGCGTTCCGGTCTGTCAGGCCAGAAACGATCAGAAAGAACTCCGTTTAGATCGACCTCTGTAAAGGAAAGTCCATACTGTTTCTGTTCTGCTCCCCCCTCCACAGCCTTAAACAACTCATCATACTTCGAAGCGCTGATGTACTCTTCCGGAACAGCCAGAACATCATGATCCGCAAGCTCCTGCGACAAAAAAGCAGCCGGGGACGGAACATCATCGAGTCCTTCTTTAAAGATCTCGATACCGTATCCTCCCAACTGCTGTTCTGCCTGTATATGATACCGTCCGTCTGCCCAGAAGCAGACTCTGTCATCATCAAAGATAATGAGTGTACCGGCTGAACCGGTAAAGCCTGTCAAATACTCAATCCACCGATCACAGTCCCCCGGATTCTCTGATCCGTGGGGGTCTGTCATCGAAAAGAAAATGGCCCTGTATCCCTCACTTACAAGATAGCCTTTAACGCATTTTAAACGCGCCTGAACGGTTTCCAACATAGACGGTGTTCTTTATCTCCTGCTAAAATCAAAAGCTGATACTGCCTGGAGGACGCCGCCGGCTATACCCAGAGCCTTATCTGATATTGTCTCGCAGTATTCGACCTGCCCTCTGGGATCCACATCACCGGATTTCATACCCTCTGTCACGTGGACATTCTCCTGCAGCATTCCTCTGACAACACCGTCTATATTAGCATAGGTCACCGTCTTTTGACCAGTCAGATCATCTGTGACTTCGGCAAGTTCTTCGCCTCTTTTTACCAGATCACCGATCTTTCTGAGCGCATGGAAACTGCCCTCACCACCGACACGAATGATCCTCTCGGAAGTGAAACCTCCAATGTTGCCGGGAACGCCGGTATCAGGAACAGCACTTCCCTCTGTCAGAACACGTCCCAGATAGTGTCCGCGTTTTGTCTCAACAACACAGTTGCAGTCCACCTGTGCTGTAAATCCGGGTCCGACACCGATGACAAAGTCAGCATAATCAATCTTTGTCCCGAGATTACGTTTTGCCAGTATCGCATCGATCAGAATATCCGGCTTATACCATTTTCTGCTTTCTGCTTCAAAATCAACGATCAGCGCAATATGACCTTCTTCTAAAGCCTTTACTGTTTCTTCCGGGCCTGTGACCAGCTTAGCGGTAACACCCTCGACAGTC
>JAFWDW010000020.1 GCA_017515965.1 Lachnospiraceae bacterium | reverse complement strand
GATCACTTCTTTCTTGCTGATCTCCTTGGCGACCGAAAGCTCCGGCGCAATAGAGATACCGACGCCCTTTGCGACCATATTTTTCACAGCTTCCATATCGTTGCAGAAGGCCGCGATACGGATCGATGAAAACTTCAGGCCGTTCGCTGTCAGGAAAAGGTCAAAAAACCGCCTGCTCCCGCTGCCGTTCTCACGCATGATCACCGGCTCGTTCATCAGGATATCCCGAATCAGGTCCGTCGGATCCGCACCCTGCACGACCTCTGTGTCAACCTGTTTCTTAAGCGCGCGGAAATGATCGTTATTTGCGGTGACCAGAACATTTCTGTCCTCCAGGATCGGTGTGTAGCTCAGACCGTTTGCCTTGATCACATCACCGACGATACCGACATCGCAGACGCCGTCAAGAAGCTCTTCCACTACAATAGCTGAGTCAGACTGACGCAGTGCGATCCGGCAGTCCGGATACTCCTCGCGGAATCCTCTCATGATCTCCGGCAGCATATAAGCCGACGGAACAGATGAGGCCCCGAGCTGCAGTGTCTGTGAATTCGGACTGCTTCCCAGATCGCGGATCCTCTTTGTCAGATTGAAAATACCCAGAGCATATTCATAGATCTCTTTGCCCTGGCTGGTGAGAACCACCTTTTTGGTCGTACGGTTAAACAGGCGGATGCCCAGCTCTTTTTCAAGCGCGCTGATATGCGTGCTGATCGAGGGCTGGGAAATGTGCAGGATCCTTGCCGCTTCCGAAAAGCTTCCCTGCTCCGCCACGACAACCAGTGATTCCAGCTGTCTAATGTCCATAAATAACCTCCGGTTATAAAAGTATAATCCCTGACTCTTCCAGTTCCTTTTCCATCTCGGCGGGCCATAAGGAAGCCTGCACTTCACCGATATGTGCCTTCCTTAAGCAGTACATGCACACGCGGGACTGACCGATGCCTCCGCCGATCGTGTACGGCAGCTCACCGGCAAGCAGTGCCTTGTGGAACGGCAGCTCAGCCCTCTCGGTGCAGCCTGCGATCTCGAGCTGTCTGGCGAGTGTCTCCTCATCGACGCGGATCCCCATCGAAGAGATCTCCAGCGCGATGCCCAGCAGCGGATAGTTCACGATCAGATCGCCGTTTAAGCTCCAGTCGTCATAGTCCGGCGCACGGCCGTCATGCGGCTTGCCGGAGGCGAGTGCTCCTCCGATCTGTTCAAGGAAGATCGCACCGTACTTTTTTGTGTACTTATACTCGCGCTCATGCGGTGAAAGCTCCGGATAAGCCGATTCAAGCTCCTGTGTCGTGACAAATGTCAGCTCGTCGGGCAGCATCGGCTCGATATAGTTGTAGCGCTCCGCCACATGACGCTCGGTCTCTTTGAGCGTCTCATAGACCTTGCGCACGTGATAGCGCAGCGTCTCGAGGTTTCTCTCCTGCAGGGAGATGACCTTTTCCCAATCCCACTGGTCGACATAGATTGAGTGGATATTGTCAGTCACTTCATCACGTCTGATCGCATCCATGTTTGTGTAGAGGCCTTCGCCTGAATGGAACCCGTAACGCTTCAGCGCGTAGCGCTTCCATTTGGCGAGCGAATGAACGATCTGCGCGTCACAGCCCTGCTCTTTGATATCAAAGGCCACCGGGCGCTCCACGCCGTTGAGGTCGTCATTCAGACCGCTCTCAGGACGCACAAAATGCGGTGCGGAAACGCGCATCAGATGCAGGTTCTTGCAGAGCCTCTCCTGAAAATAGTCTCTCGTCTCTTTGATCGCTGTCTCCGTCTCACGGATCGTGAGCGGTGATCTGTATTCTTTAGGTATAATGAGTGCCATTGTGCTTCTCCTGTTTCTAGCCCCCAACAGATTTGGTTTATATTTCAATCCCCTTCGGGGTTTTCAGATTCCGTAGTCCCTTCAGTATCCGCCGGCATCTCAGGCATCTTGGCCGGCGTCAGAAGCCTTGTAAAGAAGATGATCAGGTAGAACATGATCGGAAGCAGAATCGTCGATGCGATCGAAATGCGGAACGCATTCGCCGCCCACTTTGTTTTAAGCAGCGCAAATACCAGCGTCGACACATACATCAACACCAGGATCACGATTAGGATCCATGCCATTATCCTCTTTGTTTTGGGCTTCATTTAGCTCTCCTTTAACGGTGATTCGCGGTAAATGATATCCTCTCTCTTAGGACCATTCGAGACCATCGTGATCGGGTAGCCGATGCGCTCCTCGATGAACTCGACATACTTCCGGCAGTTCTCCGGCAGTTCTTCATAGCTGCGGATGCCTCTGATGTCACACTTCCATCCCGGGAGCACTTCCAGAACCGGCTTGCATTTCGCCAGATCCACAGTCACCGGGAAGTCCGTTGTCACCGTGCCGTCCGGCATCTCGTAGCCTGTGCAGACCGGAATCTCATCGAGATATCCGAGCACATCGAGAACTGTAAAAGCGACATCCGTCGCGCCCTGCAGGCGGCAGCCGTACTTGGAAGCCACCACGTCAAACCAGCCCATGCGCCTCGGTCTGCCGGTCGTGGCACCGTACTCACCGCCGTCTCCGCCGCGTCTGCGCAGTTCATCGGCCTCCTCACCGAAGATCTCGCTGACAAACTCACCGGCCCCGACTGCGCTTGAGTAAGCCTTGCAGACTGTGATGATCTGTTTGATCTCATAGGGCGGAACACCTGCGCCGATCGCGCCGTATCCGGCAAGCGTCGAACTCGATGTGACCATCGGATAGATGCCGTGATCCGGGTCTTTGAGTGTTCCGAGCTGTCCCTCGAGAAGGATAGTCTTGCCCTCCTTCAGGCACTGATTGAGAAACGCGGACGTATCGGCCACATAGGGTCTTAACGCCTCGCGGTATTCCTCCAGTTCTGCTAAAACATCCTCTTCTTTTAAGCGGGGTTTGTGATACAGATGCTCCATGAGCACGTTTTTCATCAGACAGATCTTCTTGACCTTAGCCTTCAAAGTGTCCTCATCGAAGAGTTCACTGACCTGGAAGCCGATCTTTGCAAACTTATCTGAGTAAAACGGCGCGATGCCCGACTTGGTCGAACCGTAAGAAGCGCCTGCGAGACGCTCTTCCTCGTACGCATCGAGGAGCTTGTGATAGCTCATCACGATCTGCGCCCGGTTTGAGACCATCAGATGCGGAGCCGGAACTTTCTGATCCTGAATTGCCTTCAGCTCGCGCATCAAAGCCTGCACATCCAGTGCCACACCGTTCCCGATGATGCTGGTCGTATGATCATAGAAGACGCCCGACGGGAGCGTGTGAAGAGCAAATTTGCCATACGGGTTGACGATGGTATGTCCGGCATTTGCTCCGCCCTGAAATCGAATGACAACATCCGAATGCTCCGCGAGCATATCCGTGATTTTACCTTTTCCCTCGTCTCCCCAGTTTGCTCCGACTACTGCTTTTATCATTTTTAAATCAACTCCTTCGTTGTTAGTTTACTGTTCTTGCGGGACTTCAGTCCCCTGTTTTTCTGCAAGTTTCGCTTCCTTTTTTGTCGCTCTCTGTTCCGCTTTCACGGTCTTGCGCGCATTGTGCAGATCCGCAATCTTCCTCATGATACTCTCAACCTTCTCCCGGCTCTCGTAGACTTCCCACATGCAGATGATGTCGATCGATACCAGAAGCAGGATAAAGGGATAATCCGCCTGCATAATATTTGATCCGATTGAGCACAGGAGCAGTGTCGGGACAAAGCCGCCGACAAACACGCTCCAGGTAAAGACTGACTTTTTCATGTTCGTCTGTGCGGCCGCGTACGGAATCAGGCCGTTCGGAATGATCGGCACCATGCATGCGAGTACGACCACGATCCACGGATCACTCTTCTCAAACATCTCTGTCAGCTTGGAAGTCTTGCCTGTAGCCGATCCTAATCGGTTCAGTTTCTTGCTGAACTTACGCGCCAGCACAAAGACCGTCAGATTCGCCAGACAGTACGAGATATGACAGGTCGCGAAAGCTCTGAGCGTGCCGGCCACCATACCGCCTGCGATGTGAATCGGCGGGGAAGGCAGGACGATTGAAATGATCTGAACAAACTGCAAAACGAACAGGACGACCAGCGTCTTCCATGTTTTCCCCTGCAAGAGGAAATCATGCAGTGCCTCCGGATCCCCGTCTTTGAGCGCAGCATAACACTCCGGGAACGCAAAGCGCATACCCAGGTAGATGATCAGCACAACCAGTGCGACCATCCCGACCATGATGAGAGCTTTAACTAGTTTTGGATGCTTCATATCCCCCACATCTGCCCGGCTGATCTGTGCCGGCTAAACCCCTTATTTAGGAATAATCTCGCTGAAGTGATGCTGGTTATAAATATCCGTGAACCGGTACATTGCCCAGGTGTCCTCATCCATCTCTACGTAACTGAGCTTAGGTGCTTCTTTTCCGACCACGTACTGGTCACCGATCATATAGCTGTCCTGATACTCTGCATTGTATGTAAAGTAGTCCGCGATAAAGTCGATCTTATCGCCTTCTTTGAGCTCGGTCACGTTCTTTGCTACGACTTCCACTTCATCATCATAGACGAACTGTGCGCCTTCGATCCTGCCGCCCGGTTCTTCGTCCGTAAAGACCACGATCAGGTTGGCGCGCTCGCCGTTTAACAGAACCGGTATGTGACCGCGGACCGTGTAATCCTTCTTGTCACCGACCGTACTCTCATAATAGTACGCGACAGGCTGCTCATCGACTGCCAGCCAGGTGTGATCATTTTTGCCGATCAGATCGCCCTTATCAGTCAGTTTGAAGACATTGTCAAAGCCGAGCTCAATGAATCCTTCGCCGTCATCGTAGTACATGTTCAGTTCCAGATCCGTGACGAGTGACCACTGATCATCGCTGAGGTGGATCTTGTACTCATCGCCGTCCTTTTCCCAGGAGAGCTGGCTTTCGTCGAAGTAGTTGGCTGATACGAAATCGCCGACATCCTCATTGCTCAGGCTCTCTTCCTTCAGGTACTCGGTGTTGGACTCATTCAGCTCGTCGATGTTGCTGCGTCCGCCGAGGAGTGCGCCGAGAAGATCGGTCACATCGCCTGAGCTGACAGAACTCGACGGAGCGGAATAGCTCTGTGAGCCGGCTCCCTGAAGGAGTTCAAACAATGAACCCATCGGGGATGACATCGCCGACCCGCCGTAAGCGGACTGTCCGCCGGTCTCCACCTTTGCGTACTGCTTGATGCACTTCGTGTAATCATCCGACATACCGATCTGATCATAGACCTTCGCGATCGTATCAACGTTCTTCATCCGCTGATACGGGAAGTAGATCGACAGTCCGAATGAGTTTGTCATATCGGATGAAGCCTGATTGTATTTGACTGCCGAGAGCAGGCTCTTGGCCAGCGCGTTACTGGACTTGGTATCCAGGTTCTTAGCCAGGTGGATCACATCGACCTGGTCAATACCCTGTCCGCGTGCAAACTCGCGTGTCTTGGTGCGTGCCGCTGTGACCGTCTTGTAATTGGCTGTCTGCTCATCCTTCTTCGGCTTCGCCGTCGCGGTAATCATCTTGCTTGTATCGGAAGCAAAAGCGGAGAGCTTGTCAGGCGCTGTCGCCGCGAGCTCTGCCAGGTCAACCACCGAGAGCGTTGTCGACTGTCTCGGCGCGGATTTCTTGCAGGCCGCCACGAAATCATCACAGATATTCTTGCCGATCTGCAGTGTCGGCATGGATGTGTCTTCCTCCAGCTTCTTGAGCCAGTTGGTATAGTACCAGCCAACACCCGGTTCGGACTCTTCAGAAGCGATCATGTAGTCAGCATACTCGCTGAGCATCAGACCGTTTTCAACCGTCGCCATCAGGCAGGCGTCAAATCCGATAAAATCAAATGTCACTCCGCTGTTTTTGAGCGCTGTCTTAATCTCAGCCAGATCCATCGATCCGGCGCGTCTGTTCTTTTCATCATAGCCATAGCCGCTGATCGAGCCGCCGCCGTGATCCCAGAGGATCAGCTCATTGCGGTTTGCCGGATAATTCTTTGCGCAGTACTGAATGAACTTCGTCAGATAATCCGGGTCGGTCATTGCGTTCGTACCGGCATTGCTTTCCAGACGCACCATCTGACCGCCCTTGATCTGATAAATCTGATTGACTTGGCTGCTGACGACATTGTTGCGCCACTGCTTGCAGCCACCGGTCAGAACAATAATATTCACCTTGTTGCCGGCCTGAGACTGAAGCATCTCATTCAGGTCAGCCGTCGCCATCGACATGCGGGACTCAAGGTCCGTTCCGCACATATAAACCATGATCGTGACGGTGTCTTTGCCGTCGCCCTTGATCTTGGTGAGTTTGGCTTTTGCCGCCTTATCTACACTCTCATCGAGAACGCCGACATTAGACTTGCCGAACCAGCCGTTATAGTTGGTCGAACTGCTGGCGCTGCCCGAGTTGCCGCCGCTGAAAGAGCTGCCCATACCACCGCCGAGCACGCTCTGGAGCAGATCGATGCCGGTGCTCTGGGACTGCTGGGTATTCGAGCTGCCGCCGCTGCCCTGGTTGCCCGAGCCGCCAGAGCCGCCGCCGAACAGGTTACTGAAAAGCCCTTTTCCGCCGCCAAAGACAAGGAACAGAACGAGAAGGAGCAGAATCCATTTCATCTTGCTGCCGCCACCGCCGGAGGAACCGCCGGAACCGAGCGGGCCGCTCTGATTGCTGTCGTAGCCGTTGTTGCCGCCACCGCCGTTACCGCCGGAACCACCGCCACCGAGCAGACTTCCTAAGCCGCCGAGGCCTGAACTGCCCTGACTGCCCTGGTTGCTGGAGCCACCGCTACCGCCAAGCAGACTTCCAAGGCCGCCGAGGCCTGAACTGCCCTGACTGCCCTGATTGCCGGAGCCGCTGCTGCCGCCAAGCAGACTTCCAAGGCCGCCAAGCGGATCGCTCTGCTGCCCCTGGTTACTTGAACCGCCGCTGCCGCCGAGAAGACTTCCCAAGCCGCCAAGACCTGAACTGCCCTGGTTGCCGGATCCACCGCCTGTCAGCTGACCCAGCGTGTTGAGCCCCTGAATAATATCTCCCAGATCGCGGTCTTCGTCTCCACCTTCTGCGCCGGCTTTTTCAGCTGCGCTCTCGATGTCTTCTTTGACCGCTCCGTCATCATTTCCAATATGTCCGCTGCCAACCGGACCTGT
>JAFWDW010000019.1 GCA_017515965.1 Lachnospiraceae bacterium | reverse complement strand
TCACGTCCGAGTCTCTGCGTGAGATTCTGACGGGACATTTTCTTCCCGGTCTGCTCCTCTATTCTGCTGGCGAGTTCTTTAATGGTGATTCCTTGTCTTTTTAAGACAATCTTGACTTGCTCCCCAAAAGAAAGTTGCATATTGAAAACCCTCCTTATTAATATAACTCTCCCATATCTCCCCTATGAGTATAATAGATTCTACCAAATCAGGATTCACTTGTCAATCTTTTGTGGAATTATTTTGTTTCTTTAGGTATATTTTTGGTTGCACGTGATTTTAGACAAATATGGCCCTTTCAGGGGTCAAAAAATCACAAAACAGCCATGTCATAGACGTCATTTCCGTCCGTATCGATTGCGACGACCACTGGAAAATCCTGAACCTCGATCCGGCGCAGCGCCTCAGCCCCGAGGTCCCCGTAAGCCTTGATTTTACAGGCTTTGATGCACTTTGACAGAAGCGCGCCGGCACCTCCGATCGCCGCAAAATACACAGCGCCGTACTCTTTCATCGCCTCTTTCACCTCATCGGAGCGTCTTCCCTTGCCGACCATGCCGATCATGCCTTCTTTGATGAGCGCAGGCGTATAGCGGTCCATGCGGCTGGAGGTCGTCGGACCGGCCGAGCCGATCACCTGACCCTCTTTGGCCGGTGACGGGCCCATATAATACACAGTTTCACCCTTGACCGGGACCGGAAGCGGCTCTCCTTTCTCCAGGCAGGCGTACATGCGCGCATGCGCAGCGTCCCGCGCCACATACATCGGACCGTTCAGATAGCAGAAGTCGCCGGCTTTCAGCGAGCGGGCGGCTTCTTTTGTCAGTGGAAGCTGAATCTTGATTCTCTCCATATTTAAATCTCTCTTGTGATATGCCGGTTGACATGGCAGCAGATATTAACAGCGACCGGAAGCTCAGCGATATGTGTCGCATATGTCTCGATATGCACAGCGTACACACCGTTCTGGCCGCCCAGTCCCGCCGGCCCAATGCCGAGGCTTTTCGCCTTTTCCAGAAGCTCTTCTTTCATCGCGCGGATATGCGGCTCTTCTGCCGGTTTGCCGAGGGGGCGCAGGAGCGCCTTCTTCGCCAGAAGCGGTGCCAGCTCGAAATCGCCGCCGATCCCGACACCGATCACTAACGGCGGGCAGGGATTTGGTCCCGCAAGACGAATCGATTCAAGGACAAAGTCCCTGACACCTTCCGCGCCATCCGCAGGCTTTAGCATCGCCATGCGGCTCATATTCTCGCTTCCCGCGCCTTTTGGTGCCACGGTAATGCGCACCCGGTCACCGGGAACAATGCTTGTGTGGATGACGGCGGGGGTGTTGTCTTTCGTGTTGACACGTTCAAGCGGATCTGCGACGACCGATGCGCGCAGACACCCTTCTGTATAACCTTTTGCCACCCCGGCATTGACAGCTTCAGTCAAATCGCCGCCCTTCAGATGGACGTCCTGCCCGATCTCAAGAAAGACGATCGCCATGCCGGTATCCTGACAGATTGGGATATGCTCTGTGCGCGCGATCTTGAGATTCTCTTCCAGGGTCTCAAGGACCTGGCGGCCTGTCGGATTTGCTTCAGTGCGCGCAGCATGATGAAGCGCTTCCTCCACGTCGGGAGAAAGCACTTCGTTCACTTCAACGCACATCTCGGCAAGCGCGGCGCGAATTAGAGCAACATCCACTTCCCGCATTACGGATTCAGCGCCTCAGCTTTTTCAAGCAATTCCTTAACATCCACTCTCGCGAAGAGGATCTGCGGTTTATCAGTAACATCACCGCCGTTTGTCTGAGCAACGATCTTCTCTGCCGTTGAAGGCATGAAGGCTGAAAGCAGATCAGCGCCTGCCTCGATCCCCTGAATCAGGTTGTAAAGCACCGTCTGCAGGCGATCCTGTGCATTCTCATCTTTCGCGAGCTTCCACGGCTCTGTCAGATCGATATACTTGTTACAGAACTTGAACAGATCAAAAATCTCTGTCAGGGAATCAGCCACTCTGAGAGCGTCCATCAGCTCGTCGACCCTGACCTTTGTCTTATCGATCAGTGTATAGAGGTCATCGTCAACCGGCTCCTTCACGCCCTTATCTTCCACTTTGCCGCCGAAATACTTATTGATCATGGAGATCGTGCGGTTGACAAGATTGCCAAGCGTATTGGCCAGATCTGAATTCATGCGTTCAGCCATCAATTCCCAGCTGATCACGCCGTCATTTTCAAACGGCATCTCGTGCAGCACGAAATAGCGCACAGCATCGACACCGAAGATGTCTACCAGGTCATCGGCATAGATGACATTGCCTTTGGACTTGCTCATCTTGCCCTCCGCCTGCAGCAGCCACGGATGTCCGAAAACCTGCTTCGGAAGCGGCAGATCCAGCGCCATCAGGAAGATCGGCCAGTAGATCGTATGGAAACGGATGATATCCTTGCCGATCAGGTGCAGATCTGCCGGCCAGTATTTCTTAAACCGCTCAGAGCTGTTGCCGTCACAGTCATAGCCGATACCGGTGATATAGTTGCTGAGCGCATCCAGCCAGACATAGGTCACGTGCTTCGGATCAAAAGT
>JAFWDW010000018.1 GCA_017515965.1 Lachnospiraceae bacterium | reverse complement strand
TATCCCATACGGCGGAAGCCGTATTGTTCATACCAGTCATAGGGAACAGCATAAAGGGCTCTTTCTAACGGAATGGTTTCATGAAACGCCGTCTCAAACACACCCACCAGCACGGCATCCGGCAAAAGCTTTCTGAAATGCTGAACGGCCTCCAGATAGGGACCGTTATGCGCCGGCGCAACATCAAGAAATTCCCTCATCTTCTCCTCGACAGCCTCATCGATCACTGCCACGCTGTATCCGGGTGCAAGTACGGTTTTAAACCCAACCCGTTCTATCTTACTGATATCATCCAGTACTCCGAGTGTTTTGTCCGGACTGAGCATGCAGTCAAGAAACATCCTGATGCCCTCCGTGTAGGTTGGAATATCCACTTTTTTCGCATGATATATGCCACCGAAAGGCTTTGTATAGGTAAAAATACCGTTATCTTTCCGGCCGATCCGCTCCACTTTCGCCTCTGCCAGAACAATCTCGTCAGGCATGTCAAAGAGTTTAAACTTAAGGGACGTGCTTCCGGCATTACACACTAACAGATTCATACATTCTCCCGTCTGAAACCATCTGATAACCATCAAATGATGGTACTGCTCCATATTTGATTATAATGCAATATGACAGATGCGACAACCGATCGCGCGGCAATAAAAAACCCTGAAAGGTCAAACTGTGATGGCCTTTCAGGGTTATTCATTATATGCACTCTAACGTCACCGGCGTTGTTACAGAATAAACTCGCTGCCCTCATACAAAATGCTTGACGGGAACAAAAACAGATACGGCGCCGTGATAAGCGCTATTCGAAGCGCCGATTTTTTTGCCTGTTCAAGGCTGAGCCCGACCTTTATAAGCAAAGCTTTGTCGATCAGGTAAATGATCAATCCTGCCAGAAAGATCGCCGCCAGCACAATTACGAACGACAGGATATTGCTGAACGGATTGAAACCGACACCGTAAGTGATCTTATCGAGGAGCGGATGCGCTGTTTTCTCATGAAGAGCACCGGGAAGCGCTGTGAGGAAAAGTGCCGCAACCATGAAAACCGCTCCGACGATATCGCCCATAAAGCCAACCAGACACAGTTTCCAGGTATGTCTCCTGCAGAAAAGCCCTCTGTCCGGCATATCGCCGAGACTCCAGCGCAGAACGATCCGATCGAGAAGATAGTTCAGCGGAATCAGAATCAGCCAAAGCCAGGAGGGCACAAAGATCAGTACCCAAAATGGCAAAAGCAGATTGTACAGCACAGGTTTATCGTATTTCATAGTGCCGGAGCCCTTTACTCCCCTCATCTCATTCTCTGTAAGGACACTGTTAAGGATTCAGGATCAAAAATTATGATCGCAATTCTTTGACGACACGAACGATGTGATCGCTGGTCAGATCAAATCTCCCGCGCAGGTAGTCCACAGGACCGACCTCACCGAACGCATCTTCTACCGCCACATAGCCAAACTTGAGAGGCAATCCGATGACAGCATCCTGTACTGCGCTCGTCAGCCCTCCGATATAGTTGTGGTTTTCTGCCGTGACGACAAGTCCGGTCTTCTCCGCATAGGAGCGAATCAATTCGCCGTCTAACGGTTTGACGGTGATCGGATCGATCACGGCCATCTCAACGCCCTCTTTTGCGAGTGCCTCGGCAGCCTGCATAGCCTCATGGACCATGATACCGCTCGCCACGATGACACCATCGGATCCCTCGCGCAGAACGGCCGCCTTGCCGACAGTCATACGGCACCGTCTTCATAGACCTGATATGAACTCTTTCTGGGCACGCGGATATACTTGACCCCCGGAAGATCCTTGGCCTGCTTCAGCGCACTGTGCAGCATCGGCACATCGGTAACATCAAAGATAATGGCACCCGGCAGTGTGCGGTAGAGCGCCATGTCTTCGAACGGCATATGAGTACCGCCGTTAAATGCCGCCGTGATGCCGGGGTCAGTACCGATCATAGTGATCGGATTGTCTGCGTAACCGGCAGCCAAGAAGACCTGGTCAAAGCAGCGTCGTGACGCAAAAGGCCCGAAAGTATGCGCATACGGCTTCATGCCTGCTGCCGAGAGGCCTGCGGCAATACCGGCCATATTGGCCTCGGCGATCCCGCAGTTGATATAACGGTCACTCTTTCCATACATGCCTTTGGTCCCGCTGCATCCCATCAGATCGGCATCGAGCCAGACAAGTCTGTCATCTTCCTGCATCAGTTTTTCTACGGTCGCGCCGATTTCATTCTTAAATTGGCGGCTGTCCATTTCACCATTGTAAACGATCTTCATTTCGCCACCTCCTTATGCGCCGAGAGCATCCAGTTTACTCTGAAGCTCTGCGATCCAGCTATCAAAAACTTCCGGACCAACTGCCATCGAATGGTTGCCGGCTGTGTTCTCAACTTCTGTCACACCCTTGCCCTTGACGGTGTCAAGAATGATCGCGATCGGTCTGTCGCCCGCCTTCTTGCTGAGCGCTTCTTTGACCTGTGCGACATCGTTTCCGTCAATGGTGCAGGCATCAAATCCGAACGCGCGGAATTTCTCTTCAAAATCAAAGGGCTTCAGAATGTCGTCAAGAGGCCCGTCGAGCTGCTTTTTATTCCAGTCGATCAGCCAAACGAGGTTTGTCAGTTCCTTTGCCGCTGTAAACATCGCCGCTTCCCAAACCTGTCCTTCGTTTGCCTCGCCGTCGCCGACCAGCAGATATGTACGGCAGTCTCTGCCAAGGAGTTTGTCTCCGAGCGCCAGTCCGACAGCCTCGCTGGTTCCCTGTCCGAGGGAACCCGTCGTCATGTCGATACCGGGTGTCTTATTCATATCACAGTGTGAAGGAAGGTTGGTTCCCGGCTGATTGAGTGTCATAAGTTCCTCTTCAGGGAAAAATCCCTTGAGCGCCAGCGTCGCATAGACAGCGGGACCCGCATGTCCCTTGGAACTGACGAATTTATCTCTGTCAGCTTTTTTAGGGTCTTTCGGATCGTAATTCATAATATCGCCGTAGAGAACAGCCAGAACATCGCAGACTGAAAGACTTCCGCCGATGTGGCCGAATCCTCTGGATTTAATGCATTCTACGGTCTTTAGCCGTATCTCCAGAGCAAATCTTTCCAACTCTTTTGTAGTCATATTGTCTCCTCCTTTGCATAAAACACCTATGACGATTTCTCATTCGTACTCTACTGTTGCGGGCGGCTTCGGCGTGAAATCATAGAGCACACGGTTAATGCCCTCGACCTCGCTCGTGATGCGCGCCGCAAGCCGGTCAATGAGCTCCGGCTCAAGATGCTCGACAGTCACTTCCACGACATCGATCGTGTTGATCGCGCGGATGATGCAGGGCCATGCAAACGTCCGCTTTCCGTCCGTGATGCCGGTCGACTTGAATTCCGGCACGACCGTGAAATACTGCCATACTTTTCCCTCGAGGCCGGCCTTGGCAAACTCCTCGCGCAGGATCGCGTCGGATTCGCGCACAGCCTCCAGCCGATCGCGGGTAATGGCTCCCGGGCAACGCACACCGAGTCCCGGTCCCGGGAACGGCTGACGATTCACCATGCTGTCAGGCAGACCAAGCGCGGTACCGACGACACGCACCTCGTCTTTATAGAGAAGCTTGACCGGCTCCACCAGTTCAAACTGCAGATCCTCCGGAAGACCTCCGACATTGTGGTGCGCTTTGATGCCTGCATCGCTCTCCAGAATGTCGGGATAAATAGTTCCCTGTCCCAGGAATCCGATTCCTTCCAGCTTGGAAGCCTCCTCGGCAAAGACATCGATAAACTCTTCACCGATGATATGGCGCTTCTCCTCCGGATCACTGACTCCCGCCAGCTTATCGAGGAAGCGGTCAACCGCATCGACATAGATCAGATTGGCGCCAAGCTCATTGCGGAAAACCTGGATGACCTGCTCGGGCTCTCCTTTTCTGAGCAGTCCGTGATTGACATGCACACACACCAGCTGATCGCCGATCGCTTTGATAAGCAGGGCCGCGCAGACTGAGGAATCAACACCGCCTGATAATGCAAGCAGCACCTTACCGTCTCCCACCTGCTCCTTAATCGCTTTGATCTGCTCGTCAATAAACGCATTTGCCAGTTCCGGTGTTGTGATTCTTACCATATCATCCGGTCTTTTGTTGCTGTCATAGGCCATAATGTCTTCCTCCTGATCTGTCTGTGTTGATCTATTAATATCATTATTATTTTACCGTGACACATCGCTGAGCGTCAAGGCAGAGAGCCGTGTTCAAAGCCATAATTCAAAGCCGTTTCAGGTGCAGTATTTTCTGACCAGTTGCTTGATCAGCTGCACATCGATCCTGATCTCTCCGGTCTCATGATCAACTGTCTCGGAGCTGAGAATCAGTTTCTCGCCCGGATAATACCCGTTCTTTGCATAAGCCTCGATTTTGCGGATGCTTTTTTGAATGTATCCCGGATCATTTGTCATCCCCAGGTGTTCCCAGTAATAGATCTTTCCGGTACGCACATTCAGAATCGTAAAATCCGGATAAACCGTTCCCCACCCTTCCAGAAACAAGGGTTTCTCATAATGATACTCCGCTTCTGTCCGGTTGATATCATTTGCAATGATATACTCTGCTCTTGTCCGCACAGTCTCTCCGCGATCCGTCTCAAGTCCCGTATCACCAACCGGAATTGGATGGGGCTCAAATGTCTGCGCGCGAAACTCCCTGATCATCTCCTCTTTTGTCGGAATGACCGGTGTCACGAGTTTCTGCCGTTCTTTGCTGAGAAGATTGATAATTTCCTCAGCCGGCAGCATTGGGATGTGCATCATATGCTCCAGGGCGTCCCTCTCAAGCCGTGCGGCTCTCAGCACTTTTTTGTCGTAACTCTTCTGTGCGAGTGCTTTGATCTGTGTCATATCCTTTTCTGAAAGATACCGAACGATTTTGTCTTTTTTGTCCACCTCGCAATATCGTGGTTTCGTTCCTGAAGCATCTATTCTGAGTCTGTTTTCAGGTGCTTGATTAACCTTTCGCCTGACACGAACGATCATCTCATCCAAATACTGCGCCCTCTGACTGATCCTTTTTACCAAATCAAACATTATCTCATCTCCTTCTTTCATTTTTGTGACGGTTCTGAGCTTCAGTGGTTTTCCATCATAAAAAAGATCCTCTGTGTCGGCTCT
>JAFWDW010000017.1 GCA_017515965.1 Lachnospiraceae bacterium | reverse complement strand
CCCTGTTCGATCAGCCTGTGACAGCCTCTGCTGAGCAGACTGTCAACAGGCCCCGGCATGGCATAGACATCGCGTCCCTGTTCCAGAGCGAAATCAGCTGTGATAAGAGATCCGCTCCTCTCGCGTGCCTCAATGACGATCACGGCATGAGATAAGATGCTGATCAGCCTGTTGCGCTGAGGAAAATGTGCCCTGATCGGGGGTTCGGACAAAGGATATTCAGACAGGATACCGCCGTTTTCGATCAAATCACAGTACAGCTTATGGTGCCTCTCGGGATAACACAGATCGATTCCGCTTCCCAGGATCCCGAGTGAATAGCCGCCGGATGACACAGCAGCGCGCTGCGCGATCCCGTCGATTCCCAGAGCCATTCCGCTGATGATATTCACACCTGCTTCAGCAAGTGCACGTGAAAGAATCTCCGCTTGTTTTTTACCGTAGGGGGAACAAGAGCGGGCCCCTACGATCGCAATAGAAGGTTTGCTCACATCCGGAAGGCGGCCTTTTGCATAGACGGCATAAGGCATGTCATGCAGTAAACAGAGCATATATGGATACTCCTCATCTTTCCAGATAACCATTCTGGCACCATCTTTACGCATCAGGGCGTATTCTCCTTCAAGATCCCAGATCTGGCGGCTGCGGCTTATGGCAGAGACGTGTTCGGGTTTCATAAACCTGCGGCGGGACAAACTGCTGTCACTTGCGGCATATACTTCTTTAGCGCTGCCGTAAAACTGATCAAGCCGGATCTTGACACTGGAGGGAACACCGTGTGTTCGTGCCAGCCAGTAATCGTATATAGCATTCGTTGACATGTTACTCCTTTCTAGATAACGGGATCCCAGAAACTCCGGTCAAAGCTGCGGTATGTCAATGCTTCACTCAGATGTTCCATGCGGATTTGATCACTTTCTTCTATATCGGCGATTGTGCGGGCCAACCGGATCACCTTGTGGCATGTGCGCGCGGAAAGGGACAGATTATCATAAGCGTTTTTGAGCAGGGCATTGCACTTGGCATCAAGAGGACAATAAGCGGACAGCTCGGATGCCGGAATATCTGCATTGTTCTGAATGGATGAACCTGAAAAGCGATTCTGTTGTCTTTTCAGTGTTCTTTCAACACGCTCTTTGATGGCGGCTGATTCTTCTTCGCCGCCTTTTTGCTGCAGATCCGAAAAAGGGAGGCGCGAGACTGTGACACACAGATCGATGCGGTCCAGAAACGGCTGGGATATCTTGTTGCTGTATGACTGAAGCTGAGACTGGGTACAGGTGCATTTAGTCCGGTCAGGATAATGCCCGCAGGGGCATGGGTTCATCGCGGCAATAAGGAAGAAATCGCAGGGAAACTCACAGGACTTATCACCGCGTGCGATCCGGATCGTTCTGTTTTCAAGAGGCTCCCGGAGCACTTCGAGAACAGGCTTCTGGAATTCGGCCAGCTCATCCAGAAAAAGAACACCTCTGTTGGCAAGAGACACTTCTCCGGGGACAGGAGGATTACCGCCTCCGATCAAGGCAGCTCTTGTCGTTGTGTGATGTACGTCCCTGAAGGGACGCTGCAGCATGAACGGATGGTCATCGTTGAGCAGGCCCTTGATGCTGTATACTTTTGAAACATCGATCTGTTCTTCTTTTGTGAGATCAGGAAGGATGGAAGGTACAGCCCGCGCAATCATCGATTTGCCGGCTCCGGGAGGACCGATCAGCAGGAGATTATGATGACCGCTCACAGCGATCTCAGCTGCGCGTTTGGCAAGCCTCTGGCCACAGATGTCCCTGTAGTCGACAGGGCTTTGCAGATCATCGCACAGATCATCGGCGGTGTATGCATTCAAATCCGGACAGGGAGGGAGCTGACCTTTTTTGAGGAGAGAAACAAGAGTATTCAGATGCTCAACCGGATGAATATCTATGCCTGAGATCAAAGAGACTTCTCTGCAGTTTGCTGCCGGAATCAGAAAAGAGTGAATGCCGGCGCTTTTGGCAGTACTGACGATCGGCAGGATCCCGCGAACGGGCCGGACATGTCCGTCGAGCGATAATTCTCCGATAACCAGAGTATGTTGGTTAAATGGCAGCGGACAGATGCCGAGGCTCTCCAGCATGGCAAGCGCGATAGCCAGATCGTAACCTGTTCCGGATTTGCGCAAGTCAGCGGGAGAGAGGTTAATGATTATTTTCCGCGGAGGTATGTCAATTGCACTGTTTCGAATAGCACAGCGCACACGATCGGCACTTTCGCGTACAGAACAGGACAGATTGCCGACCAGATGGAGTCCGGGCAGACCGGAGGTGACATCGGCCTCGATCTCGATCAGTTCTGCGTACAGACCGGTCAATTCTGCTGAGATAATAGTGTGATCATACATGAACATTCTCTTTTCAAAAACTAACTGCAGGATGCGGGCCGGGCGAGAAAAACTGCACCCGGCCCTGTGTGCTTCTACTTGAGCGGCGCAAGGATCAGATTCATGTCTGAACAGACATGAGAGATAGGATGTGTGCGGGGGACGTAGAAGATATTGGTTACAGATAACTGCGCCGCCTGACAGAAAGGGTAGCGTATCCGGAGAAGTAAAAACAGTCGATTTTTATCGATACTTTTCGAGTATTTTCGACAGTTTTTGTAAGTGCAATAGGAGGCTTCATATGGTATCATGAGAAGGAAAACATATGTAATCAGAAGGGTATAAAACTGTATGTTGCGCATGCTTGGAAAACTTAAGAGAAACGCGGGGTGGCTGTTTGTTACCCTCGCTCTTCTTTTTTTGCAGGCAAACTGCGATCTGGCTCTGCCCGAGTATACGTCTCTGATCGTCGACACCGGCATCCAGCAAAAGGGCATTCAGGACGCTGTTCCTGAGACGCTCAGGGAAGGCACATACGAGCTTATCATGTCTGTGACAGTGCATGATCAGCGTCCTCTGGTGGAAGATAACTATAAGCGGGACGGTGATCTCTATCGTCTGATTTCCGAGGATCAGGCACAGCGCGATGAACTGGCCGATGTGATGGCAGAATCTGAATTGATTCTGACGTTTGCGCAGCGCGAGGGGATCGATCTGACGCAGTTTAACGATGAGCAGATCAGTATGATGCGCTCAGAGCTGGAAAAGAATCTGAAAAACTATCCGGAGACGATCGTCAATCAGGCAGCTGTCTCTTTTGTGCAGGAAGAGTACAAAGCACAGGGTATAGATCTAAATCATATGCAGCGCTCTTATCTGTTGATGATGGGAGCGAAGATGATCGCGATCTCGCTCATCAGTATGCTGGCTGCCATGATCGTCACTTTTCTCTCAAGCCGTATCGCAGCTTCCCTGGCCCGTGATCTGCGCAGGGAAGTATACCGGAAGGTGCTCTCGTTCTCGGCGTCCGAGATGAATCGCTTCTCGACAGCTTCGCTGATCACACGCAGCACAAATGATATCCAGCAGGTCCAGCTGGTGATGACCTTGATTTTCAGAATAGTTGTCTTTGCGCCTGTGATGGCGATAGGCGCTATTGTGAAAGTGGCACATACCGGATCTTATCTGAGATGGATTCTGGTCGTGGCAGTCGCCTGTGTCGCCGTCCTGATGGCCTTTGTCTTTATCCTGGCAATGCCCAGATTCAAGCAGCTTCAGAAAAAAATAGACCGGATCAATCTGATCGCCCGAGAGATGCTCACCGGTGTTCCCGTCATCAGGGCCTTTACAACAGAGAAGCATGAGGAAAAGAGATTTGACGAGGCCAATACGGATTTCATGAAGACAAACCTCTTTGTCAGCCGCCTGATGGCCGTCCTCATGCCGATGATGATGCTCGTCATGAACGGCATCATGGTCTTGATCGTATATGCAGGGTCGCACGGTATCGATCAGGGCATGCTTCAGGTGGGGGATATGATGGCTTTTATGCAATATGCCCTGCACGTCATTATCTCGTTCGTCTTTATCTCCTCGATCGCAATCTTTATGCCGCGCGCTTCTGTTGCCGCAGAGCGTATCTTTGAGGTGCTCGACACTGAGTCTGCTATTGTCAGTCCTTCGAGTCCCAAGACTTTGCCTGACCATAAGAAGAGCCGACTTGAATTCCGGGGAGTATCCTTTACTTATCCGGGCGGAGGAGAGAAGACCTTAAACGATATTTCGTTCTCTGCGGAGTCAGGCCAGACTGTGGCTATGATCGGCAGTACGGGTTCCGGCAAATCTACACT
>JAFWDW010000187.1 GCA_017515965.1 Lachnospiraceae bacterium | reverse complement strand
GTGGACGGCCAGCGTCTGTTTCGGAGGACCGGACTTAAGAAATGTCTATATCGGCGCTCTCAGAGAGACCACTGTACCGTGGTTCCGCTCACCTGTCGCAGGACTGCCGATGGTCCATTGGTAAATAATAAGAAGGAGGTATCAACATGGCTGATACAATGAAGGCGATCCGCCTGAATGCTCCAAATGATTTTGAGTATACGGATATTCCGGTACCGGAGCCACAGGAATCTGAAGTGCTCTGCCGCGTTGAATCCGTCTCGATCTGCGGAACTGACCCCCATATCATTCAGGGAGATTTCCCGGGCTACTGGCCACAGGAGTTCCCTCTGATTCCGGGTCATGAATGGGCAGGCGAGGTCGTGGCTTTAGGGCCGAAAGCTGAGGACTTCGGATGGAAGGTCGGCGATCGTGTCTGTGGTATTGCAAATCTCGGCTGCGGACACTGCAGAAACTGCATGGAAGGACGTTTCACGATCTACACCAACTACGGAAAACCGAAGATCCACAAAATGTACGGACATATTTCCCAGGGTGCTTATGCGCAGTATATAGCGACCAATATCCGTGCGATCTCCAGAATTCCGGATGATATGAATTATGATATCGCGAGCATCATGGACACATTGTCGATCGCGCTTCATATGATCGAGCGCACGAATTTCAGAGTCGGCGATGATGTTCTCGTCAACGGCGCCGGCGCGCAGGGCTGGATGTCCATTATCTGCTTAAAGACGATGGGCGCGAACAAGATCTATTGCTCCGGCAGTGGCAAGCGCCTTGAGATGGCAGCGGAGCTCGGTGCAATTCCGATCAACTACCGTGAGGAGGACATTCCGGAGACGATCATGAAGTACACGAACGGCGCGGGCGTCAAGCGCGTTGTCGAGTGTACCGGTACGGCACAGGGCGTGCAGGCGGCCTGCTGGTCGGTGGCAAGAGGAGGCTCGATCGCGGCGGTCGGTTTCCCGAAGGGTGATGTCCCGATCCCGGTACGTCATTTAGTTTTGGACGAGATTTCGTTCAACGGCAGCAGGGCTAACCCGAACACGCTGGAACCGGCGATTACAATTGCGGCCAAACATATGGACGATCTGCAGAAGCTGATCACGCATGTTTTCCCGATGTCCAAGTATGCAGAGGCCTATGAAGTGTTTACAAAGCGGCTCGACAACTCGCTTAAGGTTGTCGTCAAACCGCAGGAGTAAGAATAAAGAGAACAGTTAATCAGTTATTTAAATGCAAGGAGGGTTTTATGTATTCATTCCAGTTAAGCAGCGACAAAGCACTCGTCCGCTTTGACATTGTCGGCGGTCCCGAGAGAGAGCACATCGTTGAAGATCCGACATTCCTGAACTATCGCCTGGGCGATGTGAAGGAGTCGACAGACGTTACAAAAGACAAGGCTGACATTGTCTGGTACTATGACGAGCAGCCGAAGTCGATCGAATATGTCGATGAGCAGCTGATTCTTAAAGGATTCTGGGAGGAGGGCGAGCTTAATAAGATCATGGTCACGATGATGGCTAACGCCATGGATAAATGCGGTCTGCATCCGTTCCATTCATCCAGCGTCCTTTACAGAGGCAAGATGATCCTTCTGGTCGGCGGCGAGAACAACCACGGCAAATCCATGTCTCAGCTCGAGGCAAACCGCAGAGGCGGCCTGACGTTCTCGACAGAGACGACCGTTACCGATGACACAGGTCTGTTCCTCTATGGTTCCAAGAATGTCTATATCCGTAAGAGAGCCAAGGGTACAGAGAGAAGCGATCTGCCGGATCAGGATCAGGGTGTTGTCAAACTGTTCGGTACAGAGCCTAAGTCAGGCTATACCTATGACCAAGCTCGTATGGATCTTGCGATCATGCCCTGCATCGACGGATGGTTTGATACGCAGGTCACCAAGATGGGCCAGTTTGAGGCAGCATACCAGAGCTATCACTCACTGATGAACTTCTTTGGTATGAACCAGCTGCTCTCCGGCGAAGACGGACTCGTTATGCCGATCGTCGACACAGACGAGAGACGTCAGGCTCGCGGCGCATTCTGTGCGAAATTCGCAGCCAGCGCACCGTATTATATGATGCGCGCGAAGACACCGCAGATCATCTTTGATGAGATCGACAAGATCATCGACGAGATGGAGAAAAACCAATAAGCGTGTTCAGACACGCTAAGAATACGAGCCGGCTTATTGTCGGCTCGTAGTGTCTTTTTAATGCAAGGTTTTCAAAGAAGAGGAAGTTAAACATGAAACAAATGTACGTACTAGGCACCGGCCAGGCGGTGTGCCTCCACTATCACAACACCTGTTTTGCCCTTACGGACGGAGAGGATTATTTTCTCATAGACGGCGGCGGCGGGAGCGATATCATCCGCTGTATCACAAAGATGGAGATTCCGTGGACTAAAATGCACCATGCCTATCTCAGCCATGAACATACGGATCATCTGATGGGGATGGTCTGGGTGGTTCGCTATGTCGCGGAACTCATTAACTGGGGTCGCTATGACGATCAGGATTTTATCGTCTATGTCAACGCTGCGACAGCCGACAAACTTTTGACAGTATGTAAACTATTGCTCAAGAAGGCACAGCGGGACCTGATCGGCAGGCGCATTCACTTTGAGATCATTGAAGATGGTCAGAAGGTGAATGTGTTGGGAGATGATTTTACATTCTTTGATATCCATTCAGGCAAAGCACCGCAGTTTGGCTTCCGCATGGATGCCAAGGAGGGGTATCATCTGGTCTTCTTAGGCGACGAGCCGTTCTCCGAGGAGACCATTCAGTATATGGAGCCGTGCGACTGGCTTCTCACCGAGTCGTTCTGTCTGTATTCTGAAGCCGACCGATACAATCCGTACGAGTTGTTTCATTCTACGGTCAAAGAGGCATGTGAGTGTGCCGCACGGTTCCACGCGAAGAATCTGGTCATCTGGCATACTGAGGATGAATCCACCTTCGGTTTCAGGAAAGAAGCGTATACAAACGAGGCCAGGCAGTTCTTCGATGGTAATATCTACGTGCCTGACGACTTTGAAATCATCAATTTGGCCAAATAGAATCGATTATCTAAACGAGAAGACAAGAAAACTACCCAGCCGTTTCACGAGGGGATAAAATACAATAAATACTTAAATTATAAGGATTTTCTAAATAAAACCTAAAAGTATTGACAAACAGCGACTAGTAGCCGATAATAGACTTATAATCGATTATCGGTCATACATACAGTTTACAACAGCCACGTTTTGAAAGGAGAAAATATGCAGCAGTTAACACCTAATGTCTATACAGAGACAGAGATCAGAGGATGCGACCCCAGTATCGTTCTTACAAAGGAAGGCGCTGTCTTTATCGACACAGCGCAGTGGATCACAAATCTGGAGCAGATGATTGCGTTTGCCGAGGAAAAGGTGGGATGCGTCAAGTATCTGATTAACACAGAGTCGCATATTGACCACATCTTCGGAAACCACTGGCTGAAGAAAGCCGGCGCAACTATTATCGGTCATGAGAAGATTCTTGACAGCTTCTTCAAGATTCCTCCCGCATTCAATATGACCACACATGATTACAACGTGGATATTATCGAGAGACAGGATCCGGAAGCTCTGGATCGCATGCCTTCAGAGGAAGAGTATATTATCGCTACACCGGACATCACCTTCTCGGACAGACTGACGCTTAAGCTGGGTGATCACACATTTGACTGCTTCCATAAGCCGGGTCACTCTCCCGAGCAGGTCAGCGTATATGTCCCGGAAGAGAGAACAGTGTTCGTCGGAGACAACATCTTTAACGATTGCCAGATCTGGCTGCATTCAGCGGATTTCGATCAGCTCTTCGAAAGCCTCGACTGGCTGCTGACGCTTGATGTCGACTACATCGTTCCGGGCCATGGCCCCGTCAAAGGCAAGGAATCCGTCGTAGAGAACAAGCAATTCCTCTATGACTGGCTTGCTGCTGTTGCTGACGGCATCAATAAAGGCTGGTCTAAGGAAGAGTGTGTGGAGAGAATCAACTTTGCGGACCGCTGCCCGGTCGATATCGGACAGCCTGAGTGCATGGAATACATTCAGACCAACAACGTCAGAAAATGCTACGACTATCTCATGAATAAATAAGACAGGTAAGTTACGCGGAGGTGACATATGAAAGTTGACGGAGTAAAACACATTGCCATTATCGGCACCGGCATGATCGGCACCAGCTTTGCCGTCATGTTCACAGGCCATGGCTACAAGACAACACTTTTCGCAATGAATGAAGAGCTCGCGAAGAAGAGCGAAGAATCATACGACAATTTTTACAAAGATCTGATCGAGCATGAGTGTCTGACAGAAGAGGAAGCTGCTGTCTGCAAGAAGTATCTGCACTATACGCTTGACTATGCGGATATCGCTGATGCTGATTTCGTTTGCGAGTGCGCTTTCGAGAAGATTGAAGTCAAGCACTCGATCTATGCTGATATTGAGGCGAACATTGATAATCCGCTTGCGATCATCTCGACTTCATCAGCGATTTCACCTGATGATCTTGTCACAGGTCTGACCAAGTTCTCTGATCGTATGATCGTGGCGCATCCGTTCTTCCCGCCGCACGTCATCCCGTTCGTTGAGGTGGTCAGAAGCGCAAAGACGGCTCCAGGCGTTGCCGAGAAGGCGGCGGAGATCCTTGAGTCCGCAGGCCGCGAAGTCGTTATTCTGAAGAAGAACGCGCCGGGCTTTTTGGCGAACCGTCTGCAGCACGCGATCTTCCGTGAGGCGATGTACATTGTCCAGGAAGGTATCGCGGATCCCCGCGATGTCGACAAAGCTGCGATGTACAGCTTCATGCCACGCTACACAAAGATCGGTATCTTCGAGCATGTCGACAATTCCGGTGTTGACCTGAACTACAACATCGAGGATTATCTGTACAAATACCTGTGCAACACAGGCGGCGTCATGCCGATGATCAAGGAGCTCTATGACAAGGGTGACTATGGCGTCAAGACCGGCAAGGGCGTGTATGATTGGTCCAATGTTGATATGAAGGATTTCCAGGAGAGGATCTATGAACCATACTGGAGTTTCTTCAATTGGGAACTTCCCAAAGAATAATAGGTGTATGAAAGCTGAGTCAGCCCCCGTTATCGGTGTTTGCGGGGGACTGGCTCTTTTTATAGTTTACTGAAAGCTGTTTTACCTAAAGGAGACATGCCTTATGGCAGAAATCAAATTAACCCCTTATGAGAAGTATCATCGAGAGGGAGATGACTGGGACCGCCTGGTGGTACGGAGAAAGGATACCGATGGCAATGAGAAGGTGATCGGACATACCCAGATCCGCAAAGACGGTATCAGCAAAGTGATCGGCACTGCAGAGTATGGCGCGGACGTGAATTTCCCGGGGCAGCTCTACGGAGCCTGCGCCAGAAGTCCGTATCCGCATGCGCGTATTTTGGCTGTTCACACTGAAAAAGCCGAATCGGTTCCCGGTGTGAGGGTCGTAATCACAGGCAAGGATTATCCGGAGCCCTACGGTCAGTTCATTGCAGATCAACCGATTATCGCATTGGATAAAGTCCGCTATCAGGGCGAGCCGGTCGCAGCGGTTGCCGCTGAGACTGAAGAGGCCGCACGCGAAGCGGCAGATTTGATCGAAGTGGAGTACGAGCCGCTTCCTGTTATCAATGATCTCGAAGAATCGATGAAAAACGAGACACTGATTCACGAAGACTGGGACAGCTATGAATGCTCTAGCGCCTGTTTCCCGAAACAGGGCACCAACATTGGTGATGAGTTCCATCTGTGCAAGGGCGATGTGGAGAAAGGTTTTGCTGAAGCAGACCTTGTGGTGGAGTCCAAATTCCGATGCGGACAGCTGCAGCATACGCTGATCGAGACACATACATCCACGGCAATCGCAAACCCCCTGACACAGGAGATTCAGGTCTGGACACCAAACCAATCACCGTTTGGAATTCGCAGTCTGATGGGCAAAATCTTTGGCGTACCCGCTGAGAAAGTGCGGTTGACGCTGACCGAGATCGGCGGAGGGTTCGGCGGCAAGTACGAGGCAAAATGTGAGCCGATCGCGATCGCTCTTTCTTTGAAAGCTGGCGGAAGACCAGTCAAGGTAACGTATGACAGGCACGAGGAGTTTGCAGCCACAGTATGCCGCTCGACCGTGCAGTATTATATCAAGACAGGCGTCAAGAAAGATGGTACGATCACCGCGCAGCAGGTTACCGGCTACTGGGATGCCGGCGCCTATGTGACGACCAATCCGCGCGTGGACTACAATGCCGGATTTGCGGCAATGGGACCGTATAAAGTTCCAAACGCAAAAGTCGATACGTATGTTTATATGACGAACCGTACGCTGGGTACCGCTTACCGCGGATTCGGAGTGACCGAAGCCGCTACGCTGCATGAGCACCAGATGGATATCATTGCACGTAAGCTGGGGATCGAGCCGCTTAAGCTGCGTCTGCACAACTGTCTGCACGACGGAGATGTCGGTGTGACCGGTGAGATCATTTCAACCTGTGCCGTTGACGAATGTTTGCGCGCAGCGGCAAAGAATGTCGACTGGGATCAATACCCGGATCGCTGGGTCGATGAGGAAGGCTATCTCTGGGGCAAAGGGATTGCCTGCTTCAACAAACTGACAGGCACACCGTCAACTACTTCCTGTGTGCTTAAGATGAATGAGAACGGATCGCTTTATATCTGGTCCGCCAGCCGTGAGATGGGGCAGGGCGTGACCACAACCATGCCGCAGTTCGCTGCAGAATCCATGTGCATGGATCTGGATCGTATCAGCGTATCTCCCGTGGACACGTCCATGACGCCATACGATAAGACAACAACCT
>JAFWDW010000186.1 GCA_017515965.1 Lachnospiraceae bacterium | reverse complement strand
ATCTCGGACTTGCAGAACGGGCATTCCTTTGTCGTCGGTGCTTCTTCGGGCTCCTCCTGCTTCTTCTTGAACTTGTTCATCGCCTTGATGATCGAGAACAGAACAAGTGCGATGAGCAGGAAATTGACGATAGCAGCGATAAAGGCACCAATACCGATCGTAGATCCGCCGATTTTGACTGCCCAGTCTTCAAATGCCATTCCGCCACAGATACCGGAGATCAGCGGCATGATGATATTGTCGACAAGTGCTGTGACGATCGCTGTGACCGCGCCGCCGATGATGATACCGACTGCCATATCCATCACGTTACCGCGACTGATAAACTCTTTGAATTCCTTCATAAACCCTTTCATGAAACACCTCCGTTAATCATAGATACTAAGCTGTCTGACGTTCTCCTTCGAATCAGACAATTGTTATTGCACATATGTAATCCTAATCCAATCAAATTGCGCTGTCAAGCCTTATAAACCTGCAAAATACCGCTTAAATACGCGCTGAACTCATCTCTCACAGTCGCCGGAGAGATAATCTCAAGACCCGCTCCGATCCCGGTTACCCAGCCAAAGAACTGAGGACTGATGACAACTGTGACACGGACAGTGAAGTGTTCTTTGTCTTCAGGGATCAGCATGATATCTGTTCCGAACCGGTCCAGAACTACACCGGTCAGCTCATTCTTACAGCGCAGTGTGACAGATTCCTCATGGCCGCCGAACATACCAAACGTCTTTTTTGCAAAAGACGCCAGATTGAAGTCCTTAAACGCTTCCTGCCCAATGCGCTTCTCTTCCGTCATACAGATAGCAAGCATTTTATCGACCCTGAAATGCTTGATCCTCTCATCCTCATATCCGATCAGATAATAATTCTCATCATCCCAGGTCAGTGCCCACGGGCTCACCCGGTACAGCGCACCGTCACGCTTCGGGACCAGTTTTTTCTTCGGTGACCACTCCGCGTATTGGAAAGTGATCTGCCTGTCCGCGTTCATCGCTTCATGCAGGCCGTCCACATTGTAATAGATCGTCTCGTTGCCGGCCTTCATACGTCCCAGAATAACGACCGTCCGGTTGAGTTCCCGCGCTTTCTGCTCATTGGTGAGATGCTCGATTTTGCCGATCAGCTCCTGCGTCTTTTTGGGTGTGATAAACTTGGATGACTGCACAGCATCGACAAGGAGTTTGAGCTCCGGCAACTCAAAATCACGGCTGCCAATATAGTAACCGCCAGCGTTTCCTTCCGCCTTAATAACATCAATTCCGAAATCCTGCAGGATCTCAACGTTCGAATAGATCGTACGCCGGTCTGCCTGACAGCCGTAACTTCCCAGGATCTCGATCAACTGCGAGGCATTGAGCGTATGATCATCGTCTGTCTTCTGCAGTAATTCGCGCATCATGTACAGAAGCGCCAGTTTGTGATTGTTGGCGATAGGCATAGACTCTCTCCTTATCTTCTATTTTGCGACGGCCTTCCTATCCCGTCCCATGGCATCCGCCGCGCTCATCGCATCATAGATGTCTTCCACCGTGATATCAGATCCCTCATGGTGCAGATACGGATCATGATATACCGCCTGAGCCACTTCTTTGAGCACTTCAGGTGTCATATCTCCGGCCCCGATCTGGGCGAGTGTTGTCGGCAGTCCGATCTTCTCACAGAAAGTGTAGATGCGATCCGTTTCCTCCGGATCCGCATGTGTCAGATGCAGTTCACTTAAAACACCGAAAGCGACCACTTCGCCGTGCAGATATTGCCGCACCTTGGGGAGGATCGTCAGACCGTTATGGATGGCATGGGCCGCAGCAAGACCACCGCCTTCAAATGCGATTCCCGCACTCAGGAGATTTAATTCGATGATCCTCTCAACAGCCGGCGTGATCGTCTTTTTATCACAGGCAGTCTTCGCCTCCAGGCCGTATTGCAAAAGCGTGTCCAAACAATAGTCGCACATGGCGAGCGCACAGAATGTCTGCTTTGCGTGAAGGGAGTTTTCAGCGCCGGAACGGACACAGCCTTTCGCCTCAAAATAGACCGCCAGCGCGTCTCCCATTCCGGCCACCAGGTGTCTGGTGCCGGCTCCCATGATCAGACTGTTATCGAGCAGCAGCACATCCGGGCTGTGCTTCTCGTAATAGACACTCTCTTCGATATTATCCTCAGTATAGATCACGGAACAGGCTGAAAAGGCCGCACTGCTGGCCGCAACTGTCGGCACCAGGATCACTTTCAGATCCAGCTTGTCTGCAGCTGCTTTGGCGATATCCACGATCTTACCGCCGCCGATTCCGACGATGACTGTATAGTCCTGATCCCTGATGCGTTCAACAAGCTCATCAATCACTTTCCAGCAGCATGGACGCCGCATAAATTCATGGTCATATCTGTCATAACCGTACTCCTCAACGACCCTCTTCATAGAGGGCGTCACAAGCAGGTACGGCCTGCCGCCAAATAGTTGGATGAACTGATCGAGTTCTTTGACCGCATGATTCCCCTGGATGAATTTTCCGGGAAAATATGATATGCGAAGATCCATATGAGATTCCATCACTTACTTTCCTCCGTCAGTTGAGCGACGCATCCGCAATGCCTTCCTCACCATAGTACGGATTGTTGCTTCCCAGTCTCCACGGATTCGGAGCCATCGCCTCGCGCAGCGCCTCTCCGAGTGCATGGCAGGCGGTCTCCCAGCAGTGATGCGGGTCGCGTCCGTGAATCAGATCGAGATGACATGTCGCAGGCATCCCCTGGAAAAACCCTTCGAAGAAAGCGTACATATCCTGGGTGTGCAGATCTTCCACATCCTCCGTCAAAGCTCCTGTGCATCCGTCATGTACATGAATGAAGCAGTTGCGACGCCCTTCGACGCCAACAATGACACTGGATACCGCTTCATCAAGCGTCGCATCGCCGCGTCCGATGATATTGACGCCGGTCTTTTCAAGGCGGTCATAGTAAAGACGCTTTAAGCCCGCACCGATCGTGATCGCAACATCCTCGCACAGTGTGTGTGTCGAACGCCATTTACCCATAGTGACATATACGCCGATCGACATACATGCGCCCCATGCCAGTGTTTCCACTGCATGGTCCAGAAAATCACTGGTTGTTTCCGGATGGAGCTCAGGTCTGTACTCGGTTGAGAGTTCCACGACGATATCGATCTCCTGCGTCTTCTTCTGGATCTTAATATAATTGTCCGTCACTTCGTGCAGTGTAAATAAATGAGCCATCTTCTATCTCCTCCTCTTCGAACATGTTTTAACATGTATTAAAGTAATTATATATCTTGTCTAAAAATGTTGCAATATCTGCTTGCCAACTTTTCGGTCAAGTTGTATACTTTAAGCGAGTTGTTATGACTTGTGATTTACAATATAATACATCTTATATTATGAAAGGGGTTTCTGATGGACATAGCTCTCACAAAAAGTGAACGCGTCATCAAGCATGTTCATGAAATGATTCTTGGCGGTGAACTCTCCAAAGGCGATATGCTGCCCTCGGAAAATGAACTTTCCGCGATCTGTGATGTCAGCCGCGTGACAACGCGTAAAGCGCTCGCCATGCTAGCGGATATGGGGCTGATCGAGACACGTCGCGGTGTCGGCTCATTTGTCGTGGTCGATTCGATTCCGGGTGAGAATGCCAGAGAACGCAGCAAACTGATATCACGATTCAAATCAGCATTCCAGGAAGCGATCAGCGTCAAGAAACTGATCGACCCGGAAATCGCCAAATACCTGGCTCTCCATGCAAGCAAAAAAGACATAGCCGCCATTGAAAAAGCATTCAAGGATATGGAAGACAGTTTTCAGTCCAATGTCCGGTACAAGAACGCGGGACATGACTTTCATATGTCGTTTGTCACTGCACTGAACAATCCGACTTTGGTGGAATTCTATGAGAAACTCGAAGAAATGGAAAGTCCTTTTGATCAACTCTATCTGCTCGGTGGCGACTCGCAGGTACGCATCAAAGAGATTGACCTCAAGCAGCACCGCGACATCATGGAAGCCATCAAGGCACATGATCAGGACAAGGCTTATTATCTATCAAAGATCCATCTGGACTACTTCGAAAACTATTACAGTGGTGACATGGATAAATAATAAAAGCGGGGCGATAAAGCCCCGCTTCTTTATTGCTCTATTCAACATTTTTAAGCGCCTGATCCATCGGGATCCTGCTTATCCGTCTGAAGTCAAAGATCATGACGATCAGATATCCGATCAGAACAAAGATCAGCATCTTCGCTATCCCCTGTTTCGTGATGATAAAATCAAACCATCCGTTCATACGTTTCAGAATAATCTTCCACAACATACTCATAACACGGTATCCGATAAAGACGGCAACACATTCTGATATGAGCACAGCTATTGTTGTAGCGGTAATATAGACAGAAGAGATCTCACGATTGGAATAACCGAGGATCTTTGTCATCGAGATCGCGTTTTCATTGCGTTCAATGATCAGTTTGGTCAGCAGATACATCAGAATCACTGACAACGCAATGCACATATACTGGAAATAAACCATATAGCTTCCAAGAGAGTGATCCAGCTGATCGACCATTTTTGTAATGTCTTTGGCGGTGATCTCATTCAGAATATACTTCTGATCTATATCTTTTATCCTCTTCTCAGAAAACCAGCCCGAAAAATCGTCCTCCTCCATATCAAACAGATCCCGGCTTTCGTCAATTGGCATGAAAACCGCACTGGCCGCTTCGTACGGATCGATCCCTTTCACCTTAAATGTGTAAGTTTTGTCTTCATATTTTGCGTGCAGCCTGATCGTATCACCGCTCTCTTTTTTGAACTTACCCGCAAACGAATGGCTGATCAGCACCTCATTTTTACCAAGTTTTCTCAATTCTTTCGTATCAATATAGCTGCTGTCCGGGTCAATGCCATACGCTTCAATATCCTCTTCCCGCTGTCCGGTATCATAGGTCATGGAGGACACGATGAATTTTTCGGCGCTCTTCTCATCCGTGGCCAGTCCCTGTCCCCATTCGTTGCGGGAACTCTTCAGAATCGTCTCGTAGGGCGCTATGATCATTCCCGGTGCGCGATCCTTATAATAAGCCAGAGAGTCCGGCATCCCGACTGCCATTGCCATCATCAGCATGACAAAACAGATCCCGACAAAAAGGATCAAGTATCCGGGCAGGTTCTGCAAAAGCACGCGCAGCCGGAAACGCGACAGGAATCTAAACCGCGGCAGACGCAGTGCTTTGCTTCGCTTATTCTTTTTCAGATCACGGCGCAAAAACTGCAGCGGTGTACAGTGCATTTTGCGCACGATCACGAACAGATTGATCACAAACATAATGGCGAGAGGGATCAGTGTCGTTCTGATCAGCGCCTCGCTGCTCATAACTGTTTTAAAGACCGGAAGTCCGTAACTGTTGTAATACATATCAACGACTAAGTTTTTAAACAGCGTATATCCGAGAATATTGCCGATCAGTGCTCCGATCAGTGTGACAATGAGCGGTGTCGCCATATAATGGCAGACAAGCTCGGCACGTGAATAGCCTGACGCTCTGAGCGTTCCGATGACAGTCGACTCTCTGGTAATGGTATTGCTGATCGTGATGGCAAAGACAAAGGCTAAGACGATCATTAATACATAGAGGATCACGCCTCCCATCGCTTCATCCTGTCCCATGTCATTGATCGTAAACTGAATCGCCTGGTTGGCATAGGCCGGCACATAATCCTGAACCTGGTTTTGATATTTAAAAGATTGTTCAACCAGTGTTTCCAGCAACGTGTCGGCACGTTCCTTCTCCTCCGCCTCATCCCCGGCGCGATCGAACTTCCCGTTTCCCGGTTCAGTTGAATAGATGTAGGCATAATTATAGTGAACCTGGGCGCTTAGCTGATCAAACCCTTTCCTCGTCATCAACCCGACATCAAACGTCAGGGCGTCAAACATCATATCTGAGCTGTTTTGAAACAGTGTCGTATAGTCGGGATTGGAAACCAGTCCGGTGATCGTCAGCTTACGTTTCCCGGCTTTGATCGTATCTCCGACTTCCAGCCCCACGTTGTTTGCATGCATCCTGTCGATCGCGATCTCATTATCCGCTTCAGGGAGCTTGCCTTCCATCACGCAAGGCAGATCGACCTTTTGTCGTATTGGGAAGATACGGATCTCCAGCGAATCTCTCTGGGCTTTTGAAAGCTTCTCTGTGCCCGAGATGTCTTCGCTCCAGGATTCCTTCTGATCTTTGAACTGATTCTCATAGATCGTGAGGCTTTCTTTAGTCTCCAGCGCCTCGATCATTTCATTGTCTGCTTTATTCAACAGAATGAAATGTCCGTCCTCGCGCCGGTATTTGGAAGCCGCCTCATCTGCCGCAGTCAGCATACTGCCATTGGCGACATACATACCGGAGATGAATCCAATCATAAAGATTAAAAACAGCGCGACAACAATATACTTTTTCCAGTCTCCCTTAAGTTCGCGCAAAATGCGGCGGCGGAGCGGATTTTTTACTGATCTTTTATTCCGCTTCATCTCTTACCACTCCAGCTGGGATGCCTTGATCTTTTGATCATTGTATTCATCAGTACGCACAATACCGTCACGGAGCTTGATCACATGATCAGCCATACCGCGAATCGGCTCATTGTGCGTTACCATAATGATCGTATTACCGTATTTTTCATTGATCTGTTCGATCAGCTGCAAGATCTCTTTCGACGTCGTATAATCAAGAGCCCCTGTCGGCTCATCACAGAGAAGCAGATTCGGATTCTTCACAATGGCACGCCCGATAGAGACGCGCTGCTGCTGTCCGCCTGAAAGCTGATTGGGCAGTTTGTAACGGTGTTCCCATAAACCGAGTGTATGCAGCAGATCATCAATGTCGAGCGGGTGATCGGAAAGGTACGCCCCGACTTCGATATTTTCTTTCACATTGAGATTGGCAATCAGATTATAAAGCTGAAAAACATAACCCAGATGACGCCTCCGATACCCCGTCAGAGCCTTCTCATTCATATCTTTGAGCAGCTCGCCGTCAATAGAGATAGTCCCGCTGTCAGGGGCATCGATCCCTCCTATAATATTGAGCAGGGTTGATT
>JAFWDW010000185.1 GCA_017515965.1 Lachnospiraceae bacterium | reverse complement strand
CGCTCCATCACGTCCGGTTCATGGCCGAACAGCTGGACGCCGATCGGTTTTTCCTCATCAGTAAAACGGAGCAGTTCCTTCGTGTTGCGGTTTTTCTGATCCATCGCCTTGGCACTGACATCTCCGTATAGACGAGCGACGCTCCCTGCCTGGCCGCGATGCATCTGAAGGATGAGTCGCTGATACCGGCTAACGGTGCCAGAAGGTATCTGTTCTTTAATTGAAGAGATCCGATCCGGAAGCTCTGTTCCGGAAAATTAGAACTCTGCATCCGATTTCCCTTCCATCTCGTCAAAGTCAAGCCCGGTCACGAAAACCCGGTAGTACTCCTCGAGCGCTGAGAACAGTTCTTCTTTCTCCCGCTGAAGCTGACCGATCTTGAGCCGGCTTCCGATCTCATCAAAGAACGGATCTCCCTCGGAGTAGGTCACCTGCATTTTGAGTGTCCCTGCCTCGTCAAAGCCGAGTGTGAAGATTCCGCCGACATCGGCAGTGTAGAGCACACACATGGCCTGGAGTTCTTTTTTGACCGCCTCAGGGAGCCTGTCGAAATCAGGGTTTAAATAGTATTTTTCATTATATGAATTCGCTGCGCACAAGACATCTGTCAGCACTTCATAACGGGCGGCTTCACGGCACATATTACATCCTCCTCTGTCTGGCGGCCTCGAACATCAAAAGTGATGCCGCGATCGCGGCGTTGAGAGATTCGACCTGTCCTCTCATCGGAATTCTGATCTGCTCATCGCACAACGCCAACACCTCAGGGCTGACGCCGCGGCTCTCATTGCCGATGACGAAGGCTGTTCCCGTTCTGTAATCAGGCTTGTCATAAACCTGTACCGCCCCAAGCAGTGTTCCGTACAAGCGGATCCCCTTATCTTTCCAGATCTGCGCCATCTGCTGCAGATCCTCTTCTGTTTGATTCAGGGAAATGACCGGCACACGGTAGAGTGCACCCATCGCACTGCGCACGACCTTAGGCTGATACGGGTCCGCACACCCGTCTGTCAGCCAGATGCCGCTCACACCCGCGGCCTCTCCTGTCCGGATCATCGTGCCGAGATTACCCGGATCACGGATCTCATCGAGCAACAAAAAGAGTGGCTGGTCGGTACCGATCAGCTGCATCGGATCCGCGTACGGGATCTGCACGACACACAGAATCCCCTGCGGGCTCTGTGTGTCACTGATCTGTTCAAACAGCCGGTCCTCCACGATATAGACCGGCTTGTTCTTTTTCAGCACTGCCTCTTCCGATGTTTTGAAAAAGCTTTCAGCGACATAGATCTCGCGCAGCAATGCATCCGGCGCCTCCTCAAAGAGATGGACTCCCTCCGCCGCAAAACACAGTTCACTGCGCCTGACTTTCCCCTTCGAAAGGAGCGCCTTGACATGTTTGATCTTCGGATTGGATGCTGCTGTAATGACTGTCCTGTTTGTCATTTTGTCACCCTCTGATACCCTCAAAAAGCGTCACCGCCTTAGGCAGTGACGCTTTACATTAAACCGTCTTTACTGTTCTTCTGATCAATCCTGAACGTACGGCATCAGTGCCACGTGGCGTGCCCGCTTGATCGCTGCCGTCATTGCTCTCTGATGCTTTGCGCAGTTACCGGTAATGCGGCGCGGAAGAATTTTTCCTCTCTCTGAAACGTATTTTTTCAGGAGTGCCGTATCCTTATAGCTGATCTTCGGCCCGTTCTCTCCGCAGAAAACACATACTTTTCTTCTTCTGCGTCCACTGGGTCTTCTTCTGAATGAATCAGGTCTGTTTCCTCTTTCAAATGCCATAGTGAATAATCCTCCTAGTTGAACGGAAGCTCTTCATCGATCCCCTCGGGGATGTTCATGAAACCGTCGCCGGGATCCTCTGCCTGCGGCGCGCTCTCAGCCGGAGCTGCCATCGGAGCTGAGCTGTTCTCGCCCTTGCTCTGAGCAAATTCCTGATCCTCGACCACGACTTCCGTCGTGTAAACCTTGATCCCGTCCCTGTTGGTATAGCTGCCTGTCTGGATCCTGCCGGAAACAGCCACACGCATACCCTGTGTGAAATAACGGTCGGCAAACTCGCCGGCTCTTCCGAAAGCGACACAGCGGATGAAGTCCGCATCAGGCTGTCCTTCACGTCTGAATCTGCGGTCGACAGCCAGTGTATAACGGGAAATCGCTGTCGGGTTGTCACCCTGAGAATAGCGGGTCTCGGGATTTCTGGTCAATCTTCCTACTAAAACAACTTTATTCATGATTTACCTCATTTTCTAATTGTTATGCCTCGTCCTGAGTAACGCATAAGAATCTGAGCACATCATCGACAATGCGAATTCTGCTTTCGATCAGTGCCGGAGCCGTCGGCTCAGCTTCGAAATGAATGAAGTAGTAGTAACCCTCAGTCATCTTCTGGATCTCATAAGCGAGCTTTTTCTTGCCCCACTCGTCGATGTCGCTGATCTGTCCGCCTGCACGGACAACATAATCCTTGACCTTCTCAAGAACCTCAGCACGAGCATCGTCTTCGATCTTAGCGCTGATCACAACACATAACTCATACTTATTCATGCTACTTTTGCACCTCCTTCTGGTCTAATGGCCCGCGGTTTTGATCCGCGAGCAAGGAATTCAGTTGCTTTATATCACAGTTTTGATATAATACCATACTTTTAGTATCAAAGCAAGTGGAAAAATGCCTTTTCACTGCCTGATTTCGACGCCGAATACCAGCCATCTGTCTGACGCACGTACATTGGTGCAGGTATAGAGTGTGACGATATGGTCAGAAGAAGTTACTTCAACTCTGGTATCATATCCCTGATTAGTCTGAACTTTCTCAATAAAACTCATAAAATCAGTATCATCTTCAAACTGATACTGTCCTGCCGGATCTGAAGTTGCCAGATACGTCCCTGCCGCAAAGATCTTATAAGTGTGGGCAACGTCATCAGGCGTATAGATGACGAAATCGGGAAAGGATTCCCAGAACGATTTATCCTGATACTTCTTCAGACTCGCAAACATAGACCCGTCATTCATGTTGTGCCCGTAAATGATTGTATTACGGTCACTGAAATCCGGTTTGTTCGCATAATTCATAAAGATAGTACCCGCCTTGATAAAGTTTTCCCCGAAGGATTTGTTCAGATAGACATTATTATCCTTTCCCTGCACGATCGGATAGTTGATCGCCGCCGGCTCTTTGAACCGGATCCATCCGATCAGATCGGGATTAATCGCCCTGAGAGCATTCCAGTCGATACCGCTTCCGGGATCTGCTGGATCTTCAGGTTCTTTCTGCGCGATCTCACGAATGTGCTCATACTTGTCTCTTCCCTCTTTGTATTCCAACTGACCCGCAACGATTTTGAAAACCGCAAAACAAAAAACGAACAGCGCTATGAGAAATAGTATTTTACTGAAGATACGCCTTTTTTTCATTTTTCTTTCCATTCCAATCTGTGTAAATGTCCCGCCCGTTCCAGATCCTCAAAGCCCTGCTGCCTGAGAGCTTCATACAGAACAATGGCCACAGAGTTACTCAGGTTTAAAGATCTGATACCCTCCGCCATCGGGATGCGCACGCACTGTGCGTGATGACGGG
>JAFWDW010000184.1 GCA_017515965.1 Lachnospiraceae bacterium | reverse complement strand
TGGGGTTTGACGCGTACATCAGCAAGGAATTCATGAATATCCTGCAGTACACCGAAAACGGATGGGCTAAAGACAATGTACTGCCCCAGTATATGTATCAGGCGATGGACTCAACAGAAGGCACAGACTTTCTGTTTACTGTGACTGTTCAGGGGCACGGGGACTATTCAGAAGAAAAAGTACTTGAACACCCGGCCATCACGCTTGATGATCTGGAACCTCCGGGTCTGCGCAACAAGTGGGAATACTATATCAATCAGATGTACGAGACAGATCTCGTACTCGGCGAGATGATCGAAGAGATCAAAAAACGCGGAGAACCGACGATCGTCTTTATCTACGGGGATCATTTGCCGACGATGGGATTAAAAGAAGAGGATGTCGACAGCCGCTATCTGTACAACACCAACTATGTGATGTGGGACAATATCGGCCTTGCAAAGAAGGATCAGAATCTGGCCGCCTATCAGGTGATGGCGGAAATCATGACGCGGGCAGGCATCCATTCGGGCACCGTGTTTGACTATCATCAGAATCGTCGCAAGACTAAGAACTATCTGAAGGATCTGGAGTTGCTGCAGTACGATATCCTGTACGGCAATCAGTATGTCTATCATGGTAAGACAGTTCCCTTTAAAGAGGGACATATGGTGATGGGACTGGAGGATGTCAGGATCGACAGTCTGCGCAAACAGTCCGAGAATACATACAGTATTTACGGAGACGGGTTTAACCAGAACAGTTCCGTATATGTTAATAATGAAAAGCAAAAAACGCTTTTCCTGAACAATACACGCCTTGATTTTTCGGATCTGGAACCGGAAAACGGTGATGAGATCAAGGTCTGTCAGGTCGGTTCCAAGAACCGTGTGTTCAGAGAGTCGAAAGTTTATATTTACCAGGACGGTGCGCTGACCGAAAAGACAGAACAGGATCAGGCGCAGGAGCAGAAAGAGGAATAAAAAATGTTAAATTTTGAAGAGGAACTGCAGAAGTTTAAGCCAAGCTTGGAGATTGATGATATCGAGGAAGCTCTGTATCAGGAGACTCTGGCGGGAACGGGTAATACACAGTCTGTCCAGAGCGATCAGCAGGATCAGGAGGAAGGCGGGCGTTGACCCGAAAGGCAGGTATCTATGGCTTATTCAGAAAAACTGGCACGTCAGTCCAACGGTTGGTACAATGACGGCCTTACAAAAGCACAGATCCGGGATCTGTCCGGTGCGCAGGAGTCGCTGGAGCGGGCAATCGAATATGACCGCACCAATATTCAGGCGCGCAATCTTCTCGGACTGATCTATTACGGACGCGGTCAGACAGGAGAGGCGATCGCGCAGTGGATCCTCTGCCAGAACATGGATCCGGCGGACCGTATGTCCGGCTATTTTATGCGCAGAATGAAAGAGGATCCCGATGAGATCAACGCGATCAATATCTCTCTGCGCAAGTACAACCAGGGCCTGCGCTACTGCCGGGAGCATCATCTCGACATGGCTCAGCTGCAGCTGTCGGAGGCAGTGGAGATCAATCCCGGACTGCTTTGCGCATGGCAGCTTTTAGCGCTGATCTATATCACAAAAAAGCAGTACTCCAAGGCGCGCCGTGCGCTCAAGCAGGCAAGAATGATCGATGAGGGTGATCAGCTGACACTAGCCTACCTGGAAGAGGTCGGGAAAGGCCGCGCCAGAAGAGGAGAGGGAGCAAACGTGAGAGCCGGCAGGCATGCTGTGGCCTATACACGTGATCATGAGACGATCATCCGTCCGGTTGCCAATGAGTCTGATTCCGGCACCAGCCGTATCTGGTCGAACCTCGTTATCGGGTTGATCGTGGGTACAGCGGTCGTATTTCTTTTGATCGGGCCGCTCATCAGAAGCCGCAGCACCAGACAGGCGAGTAAAGAGCTGGCGGCTTACACAGATAAGATCGCAGCTCAGGATGCGCAGATAAAAGCGCTGAAAACAGAGCTGGAAGAGTACCGTATGGATGCGGATCTCAACGCAAAGACGATCAAAGAGGGGACCAGTGCGCAGCAGTCGTATGAGATTCTGATGGAAGTGACAAGCGGTCTCAACAGCGGGGAGATGACGGCTGATCAGGCGATCGATAAGCTTGTCGATGTCAGTCCCGAACGGCTCGGAGATCTCGGCAAACAGCGATACGAGAAGTATGCCGAGCAGCTCTTTCCTGCTGCGCTCACAAAATACTATGGCCAGGCGAAGGAGAGCTACTCGGTCGGAAACTATGCGTATGTGATCGACCGGCTGACCAAGGTCCTCAAGATGGAAGAAGACTATGAAGACGGCGAGGCTATGCTGATGCTGGCCAATGCCTATATGAAATACAATAACGAAGACGAAAAAGCGCTGGAGGAAGGCAGAGAAAAAGCCAAGGAACTCTATACGCTGATCTTGAAAAACCATCCGGATACCGATCTGGCCAAGGCCGCACAAAAAGGCCTTGACGGCACGCCGACTGATGTCAGCGAGCTCGAAGGTGAAGGGGAAACAGAAGAAGGCGATGGGACTGAGACGCCTGAAGGCGGTGATCAGGAGACTGATACCGCCAGCGGAGAGGGAGCGTAAAGACCACCGCACTACACAATTATGGTTTTGACTTGCCCTTTTGTCACTATATATGGTATAGTGGACACAGCAATCCGAAAGGGCGTGGATCATATTGGAAGCACAAACAGTCGAACAAGCTATTAATAATTATGAGGACCTTGACAGCTGGAATACTGTTATGTTCCTCTATAATGCAGCGCTTCAGGAAGTCAGCACCAAACTGAATATCCTGAACGAGGAATTCCAGCATATCCATCGGTACAATCCGATCGAACATATCGGCACCAGAATCAAGTCGCCGGAGAGCATCGTCAAGAAGCTGAAAAAGAACGGGCACGAATCTTCGATCGAAAACATGATCCGCTATGTCAATGATATCGCGGGTGTGCGTTTGATATGTTCTTTCACATCTGACATCTATAAACTGGCCAAGATGATCGCCAGTCAGAATGATCTGAAAGTCCTGGAGATCAAGGACTATATCAAGAATCCAAAACAGAGCGGATATAAAAGTTATCATATGATCGTGACTGTCCCGATCTTTTTATCCGATCATATTGTCGAAACCAAAGTGGAGATCCAGATCAGAACGATCGCTATGGATTTCTGGGCGAGCCTTGAACACAAGATCTACTATAAGTTTGAGGGAAATGCGCCTGCCTATATCAGCAAGCAGCTGCGTGAATGCGCGAAGATGGTATCGAGCCTGGACGAGAGAATGCTGCAGCTCAATGACGCGATCCAGGAGTGCATCAGGCAGCAGGAGGAAAAGGAAGAGCGGGAGAGACAGGAACGCAGAGCAAAAAGATTAGCCGATGAGCAGCAGAAACAATCGTAAAAAGAAGAAAATCAGCTTCCCAATCGTGTTGATCATCATATTGGCGCTCGCCTGTCTGATCGTGGCTGCCGTGCCGCGCATCAGGGAAGCGAGACATCCCGATAAAGCCAGTGCGGCTCAGCCTGCTCTTTTTAACAACCATAGTCCGCGCGTCATTATGGCCGATACCAGCAAACAGGCGCATGAACTGTGTGCGCTGACTGTGAAGAACGGGAGACTGTCCGCTGGGGAAGCAGAGGCGGCCAAAAAAGAGGCGGCCAAGAAAAAAGTGCAGGAAGTAGCCGGAAAGCTTTTGGCTGAAAAGAAGAAAGAGACAGCCGAACCCAATGACGCAGAACTCAACTCAGAGCGCTATAGGATCATGGGTACTCCCGGTGTGACGGAAGATCAGATCGTCAAGCTTTTTAAAGCGACTGCACAGTATCCGGCGGCACAGATGGCAGCCGGAGGTGCACCGACGATCGAGGATTTTGCCCGGATCATCTGTGAGGAGGCATCTCTTGAGGGAGTCAGGCCGGAAGTGGTTTTCGCACAGTCTATGCTTGAGACCGGATGGCTGCGCTTCGGCGGAGATGATTCGATCGCACAGTACAATTTCGCGGGACTGGGAACAGTCGGAGACGGCAATCACGGTCTCGTATTCCCGGATGTGAGGACCGGTATCAGGGCGCAGGTGCAGCATTTGAAGGCCTATGCGTGCGAGGATAACCTGAATGAGGCATGTGTGGATCCGCGCTTTGATAAGGTGTTACGGGGATCCGCGCCTTACGTGCAGTGGCTCGGCATTCAGGAAAACCCTGAGGGAGTCGGCTGGGCCGGCGCTGAAAACTACGGCAGCCTGATCATGAAATTGATTATTAAAACACGTTCCATGTGAGCTATTTTAAGAAGGAGGATTAGCATGAAGTGTCCGTTTTGCTCGAGTGAGAACACAAAGGTGATTGACTCCAGACCGGTCGAGGAGGGAGGAGCCATCCGCCGCAGACGCCTGTGCGGCAATTGTTCAAAGCGCTTTACGACCTATGAGAAGATCGAGACGATTCCGCTCAACATCATCAAGAAAGACAAAGGCCGTGAGATGTATGACCGCGCCAAGCTGGAATCCGGTATTCTGCGCGCTTGCTACAAGAGACCGGTCTCAACGGCGAACATTCAGCATATGATCGATCAGATCGAGACGGAGCTGTACAATCAGGAAGAGAAGGAAGTCAGCTCCAAGCAGGTCGGCGAGATCGTGATGCGGCATTTAAAGGAAGTCGACGGTGTTGCATATGTCCGTTTCGCTTCCGTGTACCGCGAGTTTAAAGATGTGGATACTTTCATGGACGAGCTCAAGAAACTGATGGATCAGTGAGACAGTCA
>JAFWDW010000183.1 GCA_017515965.1 Lachnospiraceae bacterium | reverse complement strand
TTCCATCTGTCAATGCTCCTGCTCAAACAACAAATCAGTAACTTATTATAGCATGATTCAATGAAAAGGTGTATAGTATCTTTGTTATGAGGAAGAGAATCATACAATCTGCAGCTGTTCTGATCGGGCTAGTTCTCTTGTCGTATGCGGCGTTTACCGCCAAAGCTCCGGTGCCAAAGCCCTCTGAGAAACCGGCGAATCAACCGGCGCCAAAGACGACAGTAAATGATGTCGACAAGGAGCCTACCGAGGAGGAGAAACTGCTCGCCTTGGTTCCGGAAGCTTACCGTACAGCGAGAGATTTGAATGTCCCTGCGGGTGCATACATTTCGATTCTGCTGCGGGAGGGAGACAGCGGGTTTGCGCATGACTTCGAGAGAGGTGCTAAACAGGCCTGTGATGATCTGAACAAGATGCGCCTGTATAAAGGGGATGATAAGGTCCGGGTGACCTGCAGCGCACCTTCAAAGGACAGCGTTTCTGCCCAGAGCGCTCTGCTCGACGAAGAGCTGGCTCTCTATCCTGATGTGCTGGCGGTGTCGATTACGGATGCGGCTGCCTCAGAGGTGCAGTTTGACTTGGCAATGGAGAACGGTATCTATATCATTGGCTTTGACGCATATCCCCAGTATGACGGGATTGTCGCCACGGTCGAGACAGATAATACCGCGGCAGCGGCAGAGGCGGCAGATAAGCTTGCTGAAGCGGTTGGGGAAGGCCCGGTTATGATCGTCTCGCACGATACCACCTCCTCTAACCTGACCGCACGTGAGAGTGCTTTTATCAAGTATTTAGGAGAGCAGTATCCGCAGATCACATGTGAGGTGACCTGTCATCTGTCTGATCTGGACGGGATGCGTGAGGAGATCGCCGCTTATTTCAATGATGACGCAGATCCGGATAATGATATCAAACCTGAAGCGGCGACTGAAGAAGACCTGATCGCGTATTATCTAAGGACTCATCCCGAGTTAATGGGTGTGTTTGCGGCAGATGAAGGATCGGCCGAGTTGGTTTTAGATAATCTACTGGAACATACGCCTGAGAATGATATCAGCGTGACTGCTTTCGGAAGCAGTGAAATACTGAAACCGTATGCTGATGACGGTGTCCTGAAGTATTATATTGAGGAAAATGGTTACGGTATGGGATATGCCACTGCCATTGCTGCCTTCAGGCTGACAGCCCAAAAAGGCAATTTAGACAAGATTATGATCGGTTATACGCTGCAGCCCGAAGAATAGCTATTTGAACGTCACGATCGTGACCCCCAGATCGCCTTCTCCGTAGGCGCCCGCGTGATAACCTTTAACATATGGAATTGTTTTTAAGTGATCGGCGACTGCTTTGCGCAGGGCGCCGGTTCCTTTTCCATGGACAATGCGCACGCTCTCGAGGCGGGCCAGATAAGCGTCGTCCAGATATTTGTCCAGATTGCTGACCGCCGTGGCACTGTCCTGGCCGATCAGATTGATCTCCGGACGGACAGTAGCGGATTTGGATGTGCCGCTGTAGCGGGAGCGCATCTTTGATACCGGTTTCTCCATCGGAGCCGGTGTGACGGGAGCGGTCAGATCCTGCAGCGTTACCATTGTGTTAAAGCTGCCGATACGCACAGAGACATTGCCCTTGGAGTCAGGCTCTTCCGCGACGACACCATCCATGCCCATGCTCCCGACATGTACGCGGTCACCTGCGTGCACAATTGTCAGCTTTTTCGGCTTCTCGGCAACTTCTTCTTTGCGGCGGCCTTTGCGCCGTTTTCCGGATCCTTTTGTTCCCTCATTTTCAACTGATTTCAAACTCTCACGCACTTTGGTGCGCGTTTTTTCCATATCGCTGGCCGACATGGACCGGCCGGAAGCGGCTTTGCGCGACATGCGGATCGCTTCGTCCGAGGTCTTTTTAGCCTCCTTCAGCATCTCATGGGCCTGTTCACGGGCCTGAGAGAGGATATGGTCTTTCTGACCGGCGATGGATGAGCGGGTGTGTTCCAGCTTCTTTTCCAATGCCGCGATCGTCTTTTCTTCTTCTTTTAACTGTCTCTGCTTTTCTTCCAGCTCTTTCTTCTGCTTTTCAAGATCAGCCAGAAGGCTTTCCATGGAGCGTGCCGGCTGATCCATGGATGAGCGCGCGTGATCGAGGATATCCTGCGGGATACCCAGTCTTCCGGCTATGGCGAGCGCATTGCTCTTGCCCGGGATACCGACGATCAGCCTGTAGGTCGGACGCAGAGATTCCACGTCAAATTCGCAGCTGGCATTTTCAACACCCTCTGTGTTATAGGCATATTCCTTGAGTTCGGTGTAGTGTGTCGTGGCGATCGTACGGATGCCGCGCGCATGGAACCACTCGAGAATCGAGCGGGCCAGTGATGATCCCTCTGCCGGATCTGTTCCGGCGCCAAGCTCATCGAGAAGCACCAGGGAATCCTCGTCGACGTGCTGCAGAATATACAGCAGCGTTTTCATGTGAGAGGAGAATGTACTTAAGTTCTGGTCGATCGCCTGATCATCCCCGATGTCAGCGAACACATTTGAAAAAACAGGCAGACGTGAGTGCTCGCGTGCCGGGATATGCAGACCGGCCTGTCCCATCATGGCGAGGAGACCGGCGGTTTTTAAGGAAACTGTCTTGCCGCCTGTGTTTGGACCGGTGATGACGAGCTGATCATACTGATCGCCGAGTTCCAGCGTGATCGGGACAACAGTCGACTGATCCAGCAAAGGATGCCGGGCTTCTTTCAGGAAGAGAATGCCTTCCTCATTCAGATCAGGACGCGTGGCTTTCATTTCATATGCCAGAGAGGCTTTGGCAAAGATAAAGTCCAGGATAGCCAGGCTGTTCTTTGTCTGTTTGATCTCATCCAGGGATCCTGCAGCCTGAGCGGAAAGCTCCGCGAGGATCCTGTCGATTTCAGCCTGCTCCTCGTGAATCAGTTCAGCAAGCTGATTATTTAACTGAACAACAGCCATAGGCTCCACAAAGAGAGTGGAACCTGATGAGGAACGGTCATGGGTGATGCCCGGGACCTGTGCCTTGTATTCGAGTTTAACCGGCAGACAATAGCGATCCTGACGCAGGGTGAAAAGTGAATCCTGCAGATAATCTTTGTAAGTGCCGTGGGCAAGCGAGGTCAGCGTGCTGTGCACACGTCCGCTGATCGTGGCTATCTGTCTTCTGATCTTGCGCAGTGCGGGACTCGCACTGTCACAGACTTCCTCTTCGTCAGGAATGCAGCGCATGATCTCGTCAGAGAGCGGTCGCTGCGGAGAGAGAGAGGCAAAGAGAGGCGTTAAGATATCCTGATCGCCTTCTTCAATCGAACTGTGACCGTATTGCTTGGCTCTTCCCGCCAGTTTCAGAAACCGGGCCAGAGACACAAGCTCGTGAATATTTAATGATCCGCCGATCGCCAGACGTGCGAGCGCATCGTCAAAGACTACAGAGATGCCGAAAGCCGGTGCGCTGTGCCGGATGCTGCGCCTGAAGGCGGCAGCTGTCTCCTCCTGTGCACGGTCGATCTCAGCCAGTTCTGTCATAGGAACCAGCTCTTCAGCCATCTTTCTCCCGGCGGGAGAGGCTGTGCGTCCCGCCAGCATCTCGGTGATCTTATGAAATTCAAGTTTGTTTTGTCCTGCTGTGTTCATGTGGCTATTTTACTACGATTTCACTGATCTGTGAATGGTTGATTTAAGTTGAAAATCAACGGCGTGCAGGATATACTTAAGGTGCTTTTAATCACTTGCTTTGAAAGGAAGTGTGAGATGAAGAAAATCAACGAAATGGTAGACGGCGATCAGATTCGCGGCATCTATCTGTGCAAGGGAAAGCGCACCGGTCAGACGAAGACCGGAAAACCGTTTTTCAGTGTGGTATTGGGTGATAAGACCGGTACGATCAATGCCAAGATCTGGGATACCGAGTCAGCCGGGATCGCTGACTTTGACGAGAAGGATTTTGTAGATGTCGTCGGATCCGTCTCAATTTACATGAACAGCCCGCAGCTTAAGATCACACAGTTGCGCGTGGCCGGTGAGGATGAATATGATCCGGCTGAATATCTGCCTTCGACAGAGGAAAACGTCGGAGACATGTATGACGAATTGCTGAGATTTGCGGGAATGGTAGAGAATCCGTATTTCAAAAAGCT
>JAFWDW010000182.1 GCA_017515965.1 Lachnospiraceae bacterium | reverse complement strand
CTGAAAGGCTATATCAACAAACGCAGCGCAGGGATGGATGAGAAAATTGACGAGATCGGTCATGTATATGTCACAGCAACCTTCAAAGCGGAGGGGGAAACGATCGGGACAGCACGGATCAGAACGGGCAACGCACCGGGCGTTTTGGATGCTCCTGATGCACCGGCCGTAGAAGGAAAACTGTTTGTCAATTGGTATAAGGAGGGGTCTGAGTCAGTTTATGATGAAGATCCTATAACAGAAGATACCGTCTTTGAAGCGCGTTATATCGATGAGAGCGATGCTGTTCATCCGGAAGCCATCTTTTTCACCAGATCGGAAACATGGGTTCCACTGCATCAGGAACAGTTCTTTATCGATGCCCCCGCGGTCTACCCGGAAGAGGCGACGTCCAAGGCGGTCAAATATTCTGTTTCTGATGAGAGTATCGCCTCGATCAATGGCGAGGGTGTACTTGAGATGCACCAACTCGGAGATGTTGTGATCACAGCACGCACCTATAACGGCGTGGAAGGATCCTATACAGTGCACATCTATGACGGGAAAGAAACAGAGGCCATCGATGCGACGGGAATCAAGGCCGGTCCTGATATGACCATGAAGCCGGGAGAACTGAAACAGGCGGCCTACACACTCTTGCCGGAGGGACGGCCGGTTAAGGACACCTACGTGGAATGTACCATTGACGATAAGTCTGTCGCGACGATTGACTATACGGGAGTCATCACCGCCTTAAAGCCGGGTACGGCCACGATTACATTGTCGATCGCACCCGATATTGAGGGAGAGACATATATGGACACGTTAAAGCTCACGGTTTCCGATCCGGACGACGGAGGAGAATCTGATCCGGAGAAGGCGACCTATACGATCAAATACGATCTGAACGGCGGGACGCTTGACGGTCAGACAGGTGTGATCACTGAGCAGCATAAAGAGGGCGAAGTCATCACAGTTAAGGATGCGCCGACAAGAGAGGGGTATAAGTTTGACTACTGGGAGGGCTCCAAGCTCTATCCGGGAGACAAATACACCGTCACTGAAGATCACACGCTGAAAGCAGTCTGGTCAAAGAACACGGCAAGCGGAACCGGGAGTTCGACGACATCGTCGGGCAGTTCGTCCGGCAGCAGGACAACATCGTCCGGTACTTCCGCAAGTAAGACAGCTGCATCCGCCAGGACCGGTGATCATGCAGAGTTCAGGGTCTGGTATCTGCTGATGATTCTGAGTGCCGCGATCATGCTGGGATTGCTGGCAAGCGGAAAGAAACGCAGGGCATAGACAGGCATCATAAAAGAGAACACAGTAACAGGCGAAGGAGTTTAAAACTCCTTCGCTTTTTGTTCCGCTAAGCGGAACACTCGTTCCATTCAGTGGGATAGCGGCATTGTCTGCTATCCCTGATTATTATACATTTTACATGTAGGGAAAGATGATAAATCTCTAAGGTTTTTGAGAGGTTTTTTGTAAGTGATGTAACGGATGGAAGGAGGCTTTACCATGTTCAAGACAAAAGTTGGATACAGCGAGAATGCTGACGCTTTCAAGAGCGGAGCGGAAACAGCCGCGATGGCTCAGTTAGCCGACGCCAAGGTTGGTTTATTGTTCACTTCAGTCGTGTTGGATCAGGCTGAAGTCGTCAAGGGTATCCGGAGCGTAGCGGGAACGCATGTGCTCGGCTGCACATCTTCTGCAGCGATCTGTGTCAAGGACGGATATCTGAACAAAGAGACGGGATATTCAGGCATCATGGCATTCGGCGGCGATGTTGAAGTCGGCGTGGCCGGAGCAGCGAAACCTGAAGGAGGATGCGCTCGCACGATCGGACGCGAGCTGGCAAAGGAAGCGCTGGCACAGCTCGGCGGCGCAGAGCCGGATTACTTCTTCATGACGGCGAGCCCGGCAGAAGAGGAAAAATACATCGCAGGTATTCAGGATGTCATCGGGGATGTTCCGGTATTCGGCGGCTCAGCTGCTGATAATACCGTTGAGGGTAAATGGAGCATCATCTGTGACGATAAGATTTTCGCAGACGGCTGCGCGATCGCTCTGTTCGCGAGCAAGGCTCCGAGATGCAATATCTACACAGGTCAGTTCAAAGAGTCAGACAACTTCGGCGTCATGACCAAGGTCGTTGACAATCGCTGCCTTGTTGAGATCGACGGGGAGCCGGCGCTCAAGAAATACTGTGAGTGGACAGGCAAGGACGAGGAAGCTTGCGCAGGCGGCAATCTCCTTGTCGAGACGATCTTCAAGCCGCTCGGTGTCAAGGATATCGTTGGCAGAGTGACTGCGATCCGTCATCCGATGGCAGCCAATGAGGACGGCTCCATGAACATCGGCGCCCAGCTGATCGAGAAGACTGCTGTCATCCAGATGGAAATGACTCCGGATGAGATGGTGGCTGCGAACCCGAAGACAATCAAAGAAGTTGATGAGTGCCTCGGCGGCGCCGATTCTTATTTCCTCGTCCATTGCGGCGGCAGAAGACTTGGTCTGCAGCTTGAGGGCAAGGAAGATCAGATCTATCCGGCAGTCAAGGAAGTGACCGGGGACAAAGAGTTCCTGATGGTCTTCACCTTCGGAGAGTACGGTACAGCGGAACATTCTGCAAATACAGTTGGCGGTCTGTCTCTGTCCTTCACAGGATTTAAGGCATAACATACGCATCAAAAGGAGGATCTCATCATGAAAATGTTCATAAACGGCATCCCGACAGATGCGGCAGACGGCAAGACGATCGATGTAATCAATCCGGCAACAGGT
>JAFWDW010000181.1 GCA_017515965.1 Lachnospiraceae bacterium | reverse complement strand
TCCATCGTATGTGTGGCCATGAGTCGTCCCCCTTCAAGCTTTTATGCGGGAACAATCTGCCATGCAGCACATGGCAGATATTCCCTTCTCCAGTTGTAAAATCAAATGGGATGAAATTATGAAATGAGTTTTATCCTCTTGTCACCGGGGTCGGTCACCTCCCCGATAATCGCTGCTTTCGTCTCTAAATGCGCTTCCTTAAGCGCCTTCATTGCCGCATCGGCTTCATCCTCCGGGATGGAAAACAGCAAACCTCCCGATGTCTGCGGATCATAAAGCACGTCCAGCCAATCGCGGTCACATGTTCCGAGATCGACATCCTTCCCGGTGTATTGACGGTTCTTGTAGGAACCTCCCGGAACCAGACCTTCCTCCGCATAATCCTTAGAGTTCGTAATTAACGGTACCCAGCCAACGTGGACCTGTGCCGTCACATTGCTCGGGTCCACCATCTCATGGAGATGTCCGAGAAGTCCGAATCCCGTCACATCTGTGCAGGCATGAACAGTAAATCCGCGCAACGCATGTGAAGCATACATATTCAATGACGACATGACCGTGATGGCCTCGGCCAGAGAATCGGGATCACCCATCTCCGCTTTTGCGGAAGTATTGATAATACCGCTTCCGATCTGCTTAGTCAGAATCAATACATCACCCGGGCGTGCTCCGTAGTTCGTCCAGATGTGATCCGGATGCACAAATCCGGAGACGCACAGTCCGTAGAGCGGTTCCTGATTCTGAACGGAGTGTCCGCCCACCAGTACGGCACCGGATTCCATGACCTTGTCGGCGCCGCCCTTCAGGATCTCTCCCAAAATCCACGGATCCAGGCAATTCGGGAACCCGACAATGTTCAGTGCGACCTTGGCCTCGCCGCCCATCGCGTACACATCGCTGAGAGCATTAGCCGCGGCAATTGTGCCGAAAGTGTACGGGTCATCGACAACCGGCGTAAAGAAATCGACGGTCTGGATCATAGCGATCTCATTATTTACTTTGTAGACAGCCGCATCATCTGACGTATCAAGTCCGACCAGCAGTGCGCTGTCCTGGAACTTCGGCAGCTCACTCAGAACCTGAGCGAGGGTCTCGGGACCTATTTTGGCCGCTCACCCGGCTGTCGAAGCCGTCTGAGTCAGACGGATCTCTTCTCTCTCGTGGTTCATTGATTATTTTGCAGCCGGAACTTCATCTTCCAGTGCGTCCTCCGCTTCCTGAATATCCTGAGCATTCTCTTCATTGAGTGCTTCGTCATCTGTCTTTACGTTTGTGATATCATCACGTTTTGCGCAGAAGGAACAGAACTTTGTCCTGTTCGCGGCGATCGCCTGCTCGACCGTACCCTTGGTCAGCTGCTCGCTCTGGCTGAAGGACTGGCAGTCGTCATGAGTGTGATAGCACTTGCCGAACCGTGTCCAATAGACATCCTCTTCACCAAAAACAGCCATCGCTTCCTGCTTGTCCTCAGCAGAAACCGGATTGTAGTCATAACCCAACAGCCCGCCGATCAGAAGAGCGATCACGGCAACGATCACGCCGACCATCTTGGTCTTCTTATCTGCATTCTTATTGGTCAGCAGCAAGATGATAAACGGAACAAATGCCAGTGCGCAGACAATGAGACCCATATTGTTCCAGATCCAGAACTTGGTCGGATTGGCCTCGGAGACCGGATCGATGTGATTTGCTTTCTTCCAGAGCTGAGCGCCTGCTACGACACAAGCCAGATCCAGCACCAGGAAGATGATCATCTGCGTCAGCTGAGGCATAAATGAAAGATTGACCTTACCAAATACCACCAGCACCGTCAGCACTTCAAAAATAATCGCGAGTACCCAAAGCGCAACTGCTCCGATCCGGAGTCCTTTGGCATTGCCTACAGGGGGAGCCTGCTGAATAGGCGGCCTGGCCTGAGAAATGCCTTCTGCCTTCTCTTTCTCGTGCTGTGCTGTGATATCCTCACCTTCCACATTGACAATGATGGGTTTTTTCTTCTCTGCCATAATTAAGTTCTCCTGCACATAGTATTTGGGAAATACAGCGGTCGGAAGACATACTAATGACCGCCATGTTCATGATACATCCATTGCAAGTTCATAGACAAACACTGCAACTCTGTGGATATTTTAGCACAAGTCCACCTGTTCGTCATCATTTTTTCAAAAATGAGTTATGTCAGTCTTGATCGGGAACAACCCTCATCTGATCCGCCTGTTCAATCAGCTTTTCGTTGAGACTGAGGGCGTCCTCTTCCGTCATGCTGCCATAGAGATACTTGGGAATCATAAATCCCCCAACATCATATCCTTCTCTCTTGATATCCTTTTCTTTTCTGTCCGTCAGTCCTCTGTCCGACCATGTATACCGTGCCAGCTTCTCCCGGCCGAGCAGCCAGACTTCATCACCTGAAACTTCCATTTGAAATACGCTCCCCGGAACCGGCTCCTGCATGATGACGTGCATGTCAGAGGCATCGCGCACCTCGATCAGACTTTCGCCCACCCCGTCCGAAAAGACATCTGTGTATGCGATAAAAAGGTTTGCTCCCTCCAGATTGAGATTAAATGCTCCCTTCCGGGTCAGCTCTGTCCGGCGCAGGCTGCCTGCTTCGATATCATAGGCGCACAGCCGGTCGTCGCTGATGAACAGAATCTTCCCGTCGTATAACTGCAGAAACCCCGGCGTGTCCTGATCAGGCAATTGCGCAAGTTTCTCCTGCGCAGAACGGGAAATGTCAAATGACATCAGCCATACTTTCAGTTCTTTATCCAGCGCCATGCCATACAGAAGGTCGCCCGCAAGAATGATATCAAAGACGGTAACATCCTCTGTCTGCATGCTCTGGTGCTTGCCCGTTTTAATATTGAAGATATCCAGATAACAGATGTTGTTTTCATTGCTCGAGCATGCAATGATATCGCCGTCCACATCGTAACCGGTCACATTTGACCGCCCGCATTCAATCTCCTGCGCACTTCTGTCAGACATATCGATGATCTGCAGTTTTGTATTATCTTTCCTGTCATAATCTCCC
>JAFWDW010000180.1 GCA_017515965.1 Lachnospiraceae bacterium | reverse complement strand
GGACACGTTGATTGCAGTCTACGATCCCGATAATCCACGCTGCGAGCGGGAGGCTGCGGCTGTGACCGTCGCGGGAATGCTGAACAGGCAAGTCATCACAGTTGATCCCAAGACTATCCGTCTTTTCTAATTCAAGGTTATACCCTATTATACCCTATTGCGTTTTAGGGTATAATAGGGTATAATCATTTCAGAACATCCAGGGGGTGACATATGGACACCAATGAATTGAAACAGCAGATTGCCGGCATAGAGGAGGAGATGAATGCTCTGCCCCGCGGGTCGATCTCCACGAAGAATGTCAATGGCCACCTGTACTATTATCATCGCTGGTACGAAGGGAAAACGAAAAAAGAACGGTTCATCCCGGAGGAGGAACTGGAGCAGCTGCGTGCGCAGATCGAACAGCGAAAAGAACTGCAGACACAGAGAAAAGAACTGAAAAAGCTGCTGCCTGCAGCGCCAAAGAAGACGCTGAAAGAGGATACTGCCGAGTATATCACAATGGTTCGGCGCGGCTCAGCGCTCAGGGCTTTCATGACCCCTGCGCTGAAATATCGCAGGCGTGAGTGCTATGCACGCCTGAAGGACTACGTATTTGGCCCGCAGCAGGATAAGGTGTTCGTGATATACGGCCTTCGCCGCACCGGGAAAACGACGATGATTCGTCAGATCCTCGCGGATATGAATGAGGAGATGCTGAATCAGACCGCGTTCATCCAGGTCACGGCAAAGAACACGCTGGCCGAGGTCAACAAAGATCTGCGTATGTTGGAGAAGAACGGCTGCCGCTACGTGTTCCTGGATGAAGTGACGCTGATGGAGGATTTTATCGACGGCGCGGCTGTGTTGTCGGATGTGTTTGCGGCCAGCGGAATGAAGATCGTGCTCTCCGGTACGGATTCTTTGGGTTTCCTGTTCACCGAAGACGAGCAGCTCTATGACCGCTGCATCATGCTGCACACGACCTTTATCCCTTATCGCGAGTTCGAGCAAGTGCTGGGGATTAAGGGAATCGACGAGTATATCCGATATGGCGGTACCATGAGCATGAGCGGTGTGAACTACAACGAGGATTCACCCTTTGCCAACAGCAAAACCGCCGACGAGTATGTAGACACGGCGATTGCCCATAACATTCAGCGCTCCCTGCGCTGCTACCAGCAGGCGGGGCATTTCCGCAAGCTGCAGGAGCTCTATGATAAGGACGAACTGACCAGCGCCATCAACCGCGTGGTAGAGGATCAGACGCACCGCTTCACTGTGGAGGTGCTGACGCGTGATTTTAAGTCCAACGACCTTGCCCTGTCGGCTCGAAATCTTCGTCGTGACCGCGAGCGTCCCAATGATATTCTTGACCGCGTGGATACGAAAAGCGTAACCCAGCGGCTGATGGAGTTGCTGGAAATCCGGAATCGTTCGGAACAGGCCGTTGCGTTGGAACCGGCACATGCAGCAGAGATCCGGGAGTATCTGATGTTGCTGGATCTGACGCAGAATGTGGATATCGTCACCATGCCCGGTGGAGAGAAGTTGCCGCGCACGGTTATTGCTCAACCCGGACTTCGGTATGCGCAAGCCAAGGCTTTGATCGAAAGCCTGCTGCTTGATCCGGCCTTCAGTGATCTTTCCATCACAGAACGCAACAGCGTTCAGGAGCGGGTTCTCAGTGGAATTATGGGCCGCATGATGGAGGATGTGGTATTGCTGGAGACAAAACTCGCCAATCCGAAGAAGCAGGTCTTTGTGCTGCAGTTTGCAATCGGCGAGTTTGACATGGTCGTGTTTGATCCGGCGTCCAGCAGCTGCGAGATTTATGAGATCAAACACAGCGCAGAGACCGTCTCCGAGCAGACACGTCACCTGATCGACGAGGAGAAGTGCAGGGCGACAGAGCACCGCTTTGGCACGATCAAAGGCAAGTATGTGATTTATCGTGGTCCTGCCAAGATGGTCGGCGAGGTGCAGTATTTGAATGTGGAAGAGTATCTGTGCGAACGAGGGTTCGGCGGAGAAAGAGAATAAATCAGCTGTGATTGACTTGGCGCTTTAGAGAGTAGCATTCCAGTTGCTTGGCAGAACAAAATGATCCTGACAAATCGGGATTTAACGAGGATATAAAATGATGAAGATTGATGAACTGCTTGCCTATTTTGATAACGGTGGATCGTTTGGCGACGACCCTGAGATCGTTTCCTCCATGCGCACATATATTCAGGAAAACAGGCGTCTGCTGTTTGAGATGAACAATGGTTGGCATGAGGATCAAAATGAGATCACGGAATTGTTTACCAGAATCACTGCAAAGCCGGTCGGACAGGGCGTGAGAATTGAGACACCGTTCCATACTGATTTTGGGAAAAACATTACGCTCGGCAACAACGTTTTCATCAATGCAGGGTGTAAGTTTCAGGATCAGGGCGGTATCGTTATCGGAGAAGGAACATTCATAGGACACAACACAGTCCTGGCAACCCTGGATCATGATATTGATCCGGATAAAAGATATCTGCTGCATCCGGCGCCGATCCATATTGGCAATAAAGTCTGGATAGGTGCGGGTGTTGTGATTACAAAAGGCGTGACGATCGGAGACAATTCGATCATCGCGGCCGGTGCAGTCGTAACGCATGATATTCCCGCAAATGTTATTGCGGCGGGTGTGCCGGCAAAAGTGATAAAAGAGATATGATTCTCTTAAAAAATCGCGACATATTCCAGCTTGAGGAGCCAGCGAAATGACAGAGGCAGAACTCTATAAAGAACTCGGGATATTGACCAAGGATAAGGACAGATGGAAAGAAGCCATCCCTTATGTCTCGTCTCTCCTCAACCACGACTCCGTAAAGATACAGGCGAAGGCGCTCTGGCTGCTGGGTGAAATGGGCCTCGTCTATCCTCAGCCCGTACAGGACGCGGTTCCGACGATAGCTTCCTTTCTCGACAGCCAGGAGCCGCTTTTACGGGAGCGGGCGATAAACGCTCTCGGCAGGATCGGACGAGGCAGCTATTCGGTGATCGAACCGTATTGGACGGGGCTGTTCCGCTTCGCCTCGGATGAGGAGCCAAAGGTCAGACTGAGCTTTATTTGGGCGTCGGAAAACATTGCTGCGAACACGCCGGGCATTTATGGAGATTATATGCCGGTATTCGAGAAACTCCTGCATGATGCAGATGACAAGGTACGTATGGAAGCGCCGGAGATCTTCCGGGTTCTCGGCAAACGCAGGCCGGAGTTCGTCAGACCCTATCTGGAGCGGCTGCAAAGCATTGCGGAAACAGACCCGAACCGAGTCGTTCGGATCCACTGTCTCGGCGCGATCAAGGCAGCAGGATTGAAATAGACAAATCGGTATTTTGCGAGGTGAATGTATGTATCTATTTGAGAAGCCTCTAATCCGAGGAACGATGTTAAAAAGAAAAAGCCAATTTACCGCTTTGGTAGATATAGGCGGCGAAGAATTGATTGCTCACATTCCGACGACAAACCGCATCGGTGATGTAGAGAACAAGAATCTGCCGTGTCTCTTGTCCTATCATGATGATCCGAAGCGCAAGCTGAAATACGATATCGAGGCGGTGCTTCTTTCCGACGATGAAAACTGGATAGGTATCAATCAGATCCTTTCCAACAGACTGGTTGAGTTCTTTTTCAATGAACGCGAGCTGGATGCTATCGTCTCTGATTTCGACAGTGTTCAGCGAGAGGTGAATCTGGGAATATCCAAGCTGGATTTCAAAGTTGGTGATACCTATCTAGAAGTGAAGACTCCGCTGACAACGATCAATGTGAAATACGGAAAGGACATAAAGACTCTTCCGCCCAAGCCGTTTTCATCAACCGACAGGATGGTTAAGCACCTAAAGGAGCTTGCCGGATCGCTTAAGGATCATGAGAAGGCAGTTTTCCTGCAGGTGTATCAGTACCGCATAACAGAGAGGAAGGAACGGCTCCGATCAACT
>JAFWDW010000179.1 GCA_017515965.1 Lachnospiraceae bacterium | reverse complement strand
TTAAATGCCTCAAAGAGCAGGATCCAGTTGATCCCGATCAGGAAACCGGTTAAGATCAGCCAACCAACCTGCTTTCCGGAGAGCTTTTCCCCGGCAGGTTCTCTCACAGCGGTTGCCTTATCTCCTCTTCGGGCCAGCTTCAAAAAGACAAAGATGAACAGTCCTCCAAGCAAGCCGCGCGAACAAGCCAAAAATGCGGAGGAAGCGGGGATGTATCTCCTGAACACTCCGATGGATCCGAAGATCAGCATCGATGAGATGATCATCGCCAGTGATTTCGGGTCGTTTTTCTTGTTCACTCTCGTTTCTTGTCCGTCCATTCCGTCTTCCGCTGTACTTTCTGCCTGTTACTGCTCATTTTGTCAGCGATTGGGGCATTTAGACCGATTTCAGAGATACAAAATGCTTAACCCGCTGTACTTTACATACTATCTTATTTGTTTTGTCAGCGCAATCAGGAAATCCGCTGACAAAACTGTCTGCAGAGATGACCAATGTACAGCAAACTCGCTCCAAAATCACCTGTTAAGGTGATGTTTTGGCCGATCCGCTGACAAATGCGTCGCACAGGCACCAAGTGTACAGCGGATCTGCATCTAAGGTGCCGGCGAATAGCTGCCGCATGAGGAAACGCAGAAAAAAGGTGCCGGCGGGCGCATCCCGCAGAAAAACGCCCTCCAAAACGGAGGGCGTTTTTTGATACATTGCTTGGAAATCTGAACGATCCCCTTTTTCATGTGCACCGGATCATCTCTGTCCCTTGTCGTACGGAATTCCATGTTCTCCGCACCAGGCTTTGCATGCCTCGTAGGTTGTCTGGTTGAACGACTGGTCTGTGATATCTCCTACGTCAGTGATCATCGCGACCTTGTATTCGCCGTCGTAATCATCGTCGGCGATAGATGATCCGCAGCCTGTTACAGGCAGAACCAGCACAACAACCAGAAGCAATGTAAGTAGTTTTTTACTCTTTTCATACTTCTGCCTTTCCTCTCGATTTCACATACCTCCTGATAACAACAGCGGGTTACTTTTCATGCCCCACTTCTAACTCTTTTTGGTCAACGGCAAAAGACTTTTTATGCTTTTTTTGTTGTGAATTTCCCTGTATAATATAAGAGATGAAGCATAACATCTGAAAGGAGAAATGATATGAGAATCGGATTCGGAAGTGACCACGCGGCGGTTGATATGAAGGCTATATTGATGGAACATCTGGCAGAACAAGGCCATGAATGTGTTGATTTCGGCCCGGAGAGCGCTGAACAGCGCACCGACTATCCGGACAAAGCTCTGGAAGTCGCCGAGGCAGTCAAAACCGGCGAGATCGACAAGGGCGTGCTCTGCTGTGGTACCGGCATCGGCATGGCTCTGGCGGCAAACAAAGTTCCGGGCATCCGCGCATCTGTCTGCGGCGACCCGTTCTCAGCCGAAATGACTGTCCGCCACAATAACGCGAACATCATCACGATCGGTGCGCGCGTTGTCGGCTCCGAACTGGCCAAGATGATCGTTGATTCCTTCTTTAATGCAGAGTTCGAGGGTGGCCGTCACGCAAGACGTGTCGACAAGATCACCGCGATTGAGGAGAAGTACTCAAAGGGTTGATTACCATCTATTCTTACATAAAAAAGGTGCCGGCTGCCGGCACCTTTTTCTTGTTTATTTGCGATAGTTAGTAGCCGCGGCTGCGGTCCACCTGATGGAGAAGCGGTTCTCCTTTTGCAAATCTCTTCAGATCCTCGCAGAACATCTCTGTATTGCGCCGTCTGGTATATGCCATCGTGAGATTGCCTGCGACATGCGGCGTCAGCAGGAGATTCGGCATATCCCAGAGCGGGCTGTCCACAGCCGGCGGTTCTGTCTCGAGCACATCGAGCGCCGCGCCTGCGAGCTTTCCGTCTTTGAGCGCTGCGATAAGCGCTTTTTCATCGATAACGCTGCCCCGGCCGATATTGACCAGATAGGCCCCGGGCTGTATTGCCGCAAACATCTCTTCACTCATCAAATGATAAGTCTCGGTTGTTCCGGGCAGACTCATGATCAGCAGATCAGTCTCCCTAAGCACATTTGCCAGCTCCTCTGTCTTGACCACCCTGTCAAATGCCGCCTCTCGGCTTTTCCCCGAGCGGCAGACACCTGTAATACACGCCGGCTCAAATCCTTTGATCCTTCTGGCAAGGCAGCGCCCCGCATCGCCGGTTCCGAGGAGTGTAACGCGGGCATCCTTGATGCCGTCCTGCGGCAGTGGCTCCAACCATTTACGCGCTTTGATGCCGTCATAGAATACGGGGATCCTGCGCATCATCATCAGTGCCAGTGCGATCGCGTGCTCGGCGAGGGAGACGCCATACGATCCCGCACTGTTGGAGAGAATGGCCTGCTCGTTTTTAAAAGCGCCGGGCGCGCAAAAGTCATCCACCCCGGCAAAGGAAGCGCAGAGCCACTTGAGCGCTTCTGACCTGGCTGCAGCAGCATTCACAGCGGGTCCTTCCCCGTACAGGATCTCAGCGCTCAGCATTTCCTCAGTCAGCTCATCGCCTGAACCGAAGATCGCTTCGTATCCCGCCTCAGCGGCGGAATCCAGGATCATCTTTCTCTCTGTTTCATCAATCCCCGGTCTTGCGACCACGATCTGTCTGCCCATAGTATTCCTCATCAATACTTATTGTGTACCTTCTCAGCGAAACACATGACATCCTTGATGTTAACCTCTGTCCCGTCATCCAGAACCGCTTTGCCGGACATCCGGCCGAAGACCTGATGCTGATCGGACACGATCACCTTATAGTCAAGGCAGGCTGCGCGGTCCAAGACCGGCTCAAAGGTCATTTCAAACCTTCCGTCGGAGGAGGTAAATGTCCACGTGTCCATATATCCGCTCTCCGGGATATTGAAGGTGACATCGTCCAGCTTATGCGCCGTGCCGTTCCAGAACAGGATATTCTCGGACGCCGCGCCCGTATCACCGAAGCCGTAACCTATATTCCAACCGAAGGCATTGCCATCCACATCTGCATTGCCGGAGCCCCAGAACCAGGTGTTATCATAGGTCCATACGCCACGCCCCCAGTCGAGCGTTCCGAAGTCAGTAGCGGGATTGAACTGGTAGGTCTCCCCGTCAAAGCTGACGGCGCCCGATGCGCGCATGCAGTTGATTTTCTGATTATAGTAGAAAGCGTGCTTCTTCGGCCACGGTGTTGCGATCACCATCGTATCCATCGGCGGCTGTTCAAGGACAATATCGGCATCTAAGGGCTTACCGTCCATGAAGTTCTCGAAATGGCAGGTGATATGCCGAGTACCGTCTTTCGGGATAAAACTCATCTGCAGCCTTTTATCCGCGTATTTGGTCTCGCCTGTTGATGAGTCTTCCGGCAGTTTCAGCTTACCCATCGGGAAAGCGTTGAGTACAGTTTCGGTGTGCTCCCACGGCTTCTCGCCGAACACCAAAAGTGAAACAGACTGCAACCCGATATAGCCGTCGTCTGAAATGGTAAATGCCGCCGCAAACCGATCGCTTGTAACCAGATAATAATCCCATTCCTTGATACGGAATTTCGGCGCCTTGATCATCGAACGGCGGTACTGCTGCACCAAACTTTTTGACCAGCCCGGCTCTCTTAATTCACCTTGATCATCCAGAAGCAATTGCTCGTTTGTTACTTCATGATTTCTCATAATGTGATCCTCTTTTTTTACCAGCTTGAGACTCTCTCATTATAGCGCAAAATAACCCTTGAAAAAAAGAATTAACGGTGTATAATCTGTATTTGGATTTGAGCAAACTGATGCTGTTTCATGCTCAATCGTAGAAAGAAGGTACTGTTTAAATGAATATCTCTCAGGTTATGGCACTGCTCATTTTTGTGGTGATGTTTATTCTGATCATCACGGAAGTGGTCGAGCGCTATCAGGCAACGCTCCTGGCCGCCTTCGCGACTATTATAGTCGTTTTTTTATTGTGTATGCACAGCACCAAGATCGTCTGGGACGTGATCTCGATCCGGGATCTGGTCCACGGTGAGTTCTGGTATGCCCCCGGACACGGCACAGCAGAAAACGGCGGTATCAACTGGGCCACAATCATCTTCCTCGCCGGTATGATGGTCATGGTGGAAGCAATGGCCCGATCCGGATTCTTCCGCTTTATCTGCCTGGCACTGGCCAAGCTGGTCCATTATAAACCGACCCGCCTGCTGGTCATCTTTATGCTGATGTCGGCTGCCCTGTCGATGTTTATCGACAGCATCACGGTCGTTCTGTTCCTGGCTTCGGTCACGGTAGAACTGACAAATCTGCTCGGAATGGACCCGATTCCGATGATCATCGCGGAGATCTTTTGTTCCAATCTCGGCGGCGCGGCTACCATGTGCGGCGACCCGCCGAACATCATCATCGGAACAGAGCTGGGCTATTCCTTCGGGGATTTCCTGGTCAATACCGGTGTGATCTCGCTTGCGGCGCTGGTTCTGGCGGTCCTGTTTTTCTATTTCAGTCTCCGCAAGCAGTTGGTCGTGCACAACACAGCCCCCGGTGAAGCGGGTCATATCGAATATCCGGATCCTAAATCCGCGATCAAGGACAGAAAAGGGTTTTTCCGTTCGTGGACGATCTTCGCCATTGCCGTGCTGCTGCTCGTCACACACTCGCAGACGGGTCTGACCGTCGCAACGATCGGCGTGCTCATTGCAGCCATAACACTTGTGTTTGCAGAAAATCAGGCGATGAAACTCCTGAAGACGATCGACTACAGAACGCTGCTCTTCTTTGTCGGTCTGTTTGTGGTCGTCGGAGGTCTGGAGCAGACGGGTCTGCTCTCTGTCATCGCAGGCGTCATCGCCAAACTGTCAGGCGGTAATATCTATCTGACCGTCGCGATTATCCTTTGGATCTCCGCCATCTGCAGCGGTTTTGTGGATAACATCCCCTTTGCCGCAACGATGGTACCGATCATCGAAAGTCTGTCGGCATCGCTCGGCATCCCGCTTTCGACACTGGCCTGGACGCTCTCCATCGGTACGGACTTCGGCGGTAACGCCACGCCCATCGGTGCAAGTGCCAACGTGGTCGGCATTTCCATCGCGGCCAAGAACGGACATCTGATTTCCTGGAGTAAGTATTGTCGTTATGCCATCCCCGCCACGATTATTACGGTCGCTACAGGCATGGTCATGATTTATCTGATTCACTGTTGATAAGGAGGTAAAGCGATGTCAGAAAAGAAAAAGCAGTTAATCATTTCTATCAGCCGTGAATACGGAGCAGGCGGTCATCTGATTGCCCAGATTCTGGCCGAAAAACTGGGGCTTGAATTAGTTGACGCTGATTCGATCGCGCGCTATTTCGCGGACAATCACAATTTCAACTACGACGAGGTCATGAAATACAGCGGCAAGCCCTTCAACAGGATCATCCACCGGACGATTCAGGGCCATACAAGCACGCTCGAGGAAAACCTGTCCCGCATGCAGTTTGACTATCTGCGGGAAAAGGCTGCGAATGGGGACTCTTTTGTGATCGTCGGCCGCTGCTCTGAGACAGTCCTGGAGGACTATGACTGCATGATCGCCTTCTTTATCCTCGCGGACGAAGAAGACAAAGTCAAACGGGTCATGGAGCGGGAAGGTCTGAACGAGTATGACGCCAGACACACCGCCCGCGCCGGCACATGGAATCACAAATCTTATCACAATTACTACTGCAAAGGTAAATGGGGCGATTCAAGACTGTACGACGTGTGTATCAACTCAAGCCGTTTCGGTCCTGAAAAGACCGCGGATATCCTGGAGAATTATATCAACGAATACCTGAACAGCTGATTCTGTTCTCACCAAAAGAAAAAGACCTGTGCTCTTTTTAAGCGCAGGTCTTTTATATGTCACTTTCTTTTCTTTAGTTCTAATCTCCAGTAACCAAAGAAGCTGCCCAGACATGCAGCAATACCGAGCAGTATGGCTTCTTTAATTGCAAGTGCCTGTGCGAACGTGATGCCGCTTCTATTGACACGAACAACCAATGCGAAGATAACCCAGCCGAGCACACCGTTGAGCAAAGACTTAATGATGGTATTTCTCAAAACCTGTTTATCCATGGGACAGTCTCCTTTCCTGCCAACAATGTATCATATTTGATTCTTCATTTTCAAGTCTTCTGCTCTTGCTTTTGCGTGCAGGATGCTTTATACTTATTTCATCTACTAAAACGTTTTCGGAAGGAATGAGTATGTCCCCCAGATTTTTCTCTTTCGGCACTCTCTCAGACGGCACAGAGGTCACGGCCGGCCGACTGGAAAATACCGCAGGCGCATCGCTGACCGTACTTGATTACGGTGCAACGATACAGTCTATTTGCGTCCCCGACCGCGAAGGCAAACTGACCGACGTGGTTCTGGGCTATGAAACCGCGGCCGAATATGAGAAAAACGGCGGCTATCTGGGTGCTACCATCGGACGGGTCTGTAACCGTATCGGCGGTGCCTCCTTTTCGATAAACGGATCACACTATGATCTGGTCAAAAACGACGGTGAAAACCACCTGCACGGCGGTCTTAAGGGATTTGACAAAAAGATGTGGGATATGACGGCCGGAGAAAACTGCATTATCTGCAAACGGTTATCACCCGACGGCGAGGAATCCTATCCGGGCAATCTTCTTGTACAGGTGACCTTCCGCCTGACGGAGGACAACGCAGTCCACATCATCTATGACGCGCAGACGGATGCCGACACACCGGTCAATCTCACCAACCACAGCTATTTCAATCTGGACGGGAGTGATAATATTTTGCAGCATCATCTGCAGGTCTTTGCAGACCGCTTCTGCGAGGGTGATGCAGGGTGTCTTCCCACCGGCAAATTATGCTCAGTAGAGGGAACGCCTTTCGACTTCAGGAAAGAGAAGAAGATCGGCGCAGATATCACGTGCGATGATGAACAGCTCAAACTGGCCAACGGTTATGACCACAACTACTGCCTTTCCGGAAACCACGCCGCGCGGCTGGGGAGTGATAAAAGCGGTATTGAGATGACCGTGGACACCGACCGACCCGGCATGCAGGTCTATACTGCTAATCTGACAGAGAATCTCATCGGAAAAGTTGGCAGACACTTGGGTCACCACTGCGGTATCTGTCTGGAGACGCAGCTCTTCCCTAACGCGCTTGCCTTCCCCGACTTTCCTTCCCCCATTTTGAAAAAGGATCAGAAATTCCACACTGAGACAGTCTATACGTTTACAAACTAATCGTTTTAATCGGAAAAAGAGGCTGCCGCACTTTAAGTGCGGCAGCTTTTTCTATCAGTATAATGATGAATCCCCTACTCGGCAAACAGGTCGATGAACTGGAATGTTCTGCAATCCACGAGTCCCCGGTTTGTGAGCCTGATCTCCGGCAGACAGGCCAGAGCCATCAGCGCCATCGTCATATAGGGCGCATTGATGATACAGCCCATTTCCTTCCAGGCGGCATCCAGCTTTTCGATCAATGCAGCCACCTCTTCGACCGGCCGGTCACTCATGAGTCCGGCAATCGGCAGCGGAACAAGCGCCAGAACTTCGCCGTCGGCGACGGCGCACATGCCGCCTCCGCATTCGACCAGCGTGTTCGCCGCTAGCGCCATATCCGCATCATTCGTTCCTGCCACGAGCAGGTTGTGCGCGTCGTGTGAAACCGTCTGCGCCATCGCGCCTTTTTTAAATCCAAATCCCTTCAGGAAGCCAAGGCCTTTCGTTCCTGTCTCGTGATGACGCTCAAAAACCGCCATCTTCATGATGTCCTGTCCGGGATCGGGCTGGACATGACCATTTTCCACGTTTAATTCCACGATTCTCTCATAGTTACCGACGTGATTCGGAATAATCTCCATCACGCGAGTCTTAACGGACTCTTTTCCCTCGGGCGCCTCAATGATAAAACTGTCCTTCGTGATCTCATACCCGACATGCATCGTGTTGTAGGCAAAATCCGGGAACTTCGCTTTTTTGATCTCAACTGTCATCTCACCGTTTTCAGCTACGACATCTCCATCGATAATCGTACGGGTAATGCGGATATCATTCAGATCGTCAAAGAAGACAATGTCGGCACATTTGCCCGGTGTGATACTTCCCATTTCATGATCCATGCGGAAGCATGTCGCCGGATTGATCGTGACATACTGAATCGCCTTGATCGGATCAAGTCCCTCCTTGACGGCCAAACGCACGATGAAGTCGAGATGTCCTTCCTTGATCAGCGTATCAGGGTGAGTGTCATCCGAAATCATGCAGGCGAAACGATCCTCCACGTCGTTATCGAGGATGGCGCGGATGATAACCGGCATATCATGCCACGCGCTGCCGTAGCGCATCAGCGCATACATGCCGTGGCGCATTTTCTCGAGCACATCTTCGGCGCGGGTCGACTCGTGGCAGCACCGGACGCCGGACGCGATATAGGCATTAAGTCCGGGACCTGTCTCGGGAATGGAGTAGTGTCCGGTGATTACCTGGTCTGCCTTGAGTGTCTCGGCGAGCTCACCGTGTGTATTGGGTTCAGCACTGAGAACTGTCGGGAAGCTCATCATTTCTCCGAGACCCATAATGCCGTCCCAGGTCATCATTTCACGTACTTCCTCCGGTCCGATATGGGAGCCGGTATCTTCAAATCCGGCAACAGCCGGAACGCACGACGGAACATTTGCCATCGCCTTTAAGGGGACGCGCTGTCCGTCTTCGATCATGGCCTGTACTCCCTCAGGTCCGCAAACATTGCAGATCTCATGCGGGTCCATGAAAATGCCGGTCGTACCGTGTGGCACAACAGCGCGCGCGTATTCGCTGACACTGATCATGGCTGACTCGACATGAATATGCGCGTCCATAAATCCGGGTGCGATATACTGCCCTGCCGCGTCAATGATCTGCGTGTCATCACCGATGCAGTGATCTGCGTCACCGACCAGGGCGATACGTCCCTCTGTGATCGCCACATCGATCCCTTCCTGGATCTCAGCTGTACAGACATTCACTAACTTGGCATTTTTGATGACCATGTCTGCTTTCTCGGCACCCATCGCCACATTTGCCATCTTTCGGGTTATTTCATATAGGGGTTTCTTGCAAAACTTATTGAGCATAATCTTTTACCTCCTGCCTTTTTATTCTACCATATCAACCCCGTTACGCGTAAAAAAAGACCTTCCGTTTGGAAGGTCTTTTAGCTCGTTTATCTTGTTGTTATTATACTTCCGGAACCTGGAAGGTCTCTGCCGGAACCTTGCCATAGTCACTGAATGTAAACTCAATGTCTGCAGTTGCTCCAATATCCATGCTCTGG
>JAFWDW010000178.1 GCA_017515965.1 Lachnospiraceae bacterium | reverse complement strand
TGAACTGCCGGATGATCTGTTCGATCCGGACAGCGGTGAGCTGATGTTGGGAAATATAGCTGTCTGCAAACAGAAAGTTCTTGAGCAGGCAGATCTGTACGGCCATAGTGCGAGAAGAGAATTTGCCTTTCTGATCGCGCACAGTCTTCTGCATTTATGCGGATATGATCACATTGAGAATGCGGACAGGCTGCTGATGGAAGAAACACAGGACAGAATACTGAAAAATCAGAATTTGACAAGAGATATCGTTTAACAAACAGGAGTAGAGTATTAATGTCTTCTGAATCAAAGAAGGGAAACCGGGATTTTCTGATGCAGGGAGCGGTCCTTGCCGCTGCAGGTATGCTGACACGTCTGATCGGTCTTGCGTACCGCATCCCGATGAACAATATACTGGGCGATGAAGGACAGGGGTTTTACGGAGTAGCTTTTGAGATCTATTCAATTGCACTTTTGCTGACTTCTTACTCCCTTCCGCTTGCGATGTCCAAACTGGTTTCTTCACGCAAAGCGCAGGGCAAAATGGGAGATGTCGCTAAAGTTCTGAAAACAGGACTGATGTTTGCCCTTGTCGTAGGCGGTGCAGTTGCTTTGATCGTCTTTTTGGCTGCGGACAAGATCGCGACGGGTGTGATGAGCATGCATCTGTCGATCTATGCTCTGCGTGTGCTGGCACCCGGGCTTTTGATCGTCGCATTTCTTGGTGTTTTGCGCGGCTTCTTCCAGGGACTTGGCACCATGTATCCGACAGCTGTTTCACAGATTCTTGAACAGATCATCAATGCTGTGGTAAGCCTCCTTGCTGCCAGCTATTTCTTTAAAGCAGGCGCCAGGGCTATGAAGGCTGCGTCAACCGGAGAGAATCTTGCCGGTGCTTACGGAGCGGCCGGCGGTACGCTCGGAACCGTAACAGGTGCATTCGCCGCTCTGGTCTTTCTGATTCTGTTGATCTATCTGATGCGCGGATCTCTCAAACGCTTTGTCAATGAAGATTCAAAACAGACAGAGGCTTACAGCGTTATTCTTCGTGTTTTGCTTGTCACGATCGCGCCGGTCATTTTAAGTACCGCGATCTATAATATCAGCCAGGTAATGGATCAGGCTGTCTTTGCGAAGATCATGTCGATCCAGGGCTATAAGGAGTCATCTTATTCTGCGATGCTCGGTATGTTCTCCGGTAAATACAACACACTGATCAATGTCCCGTTAGCAATCGCGAATGCGCTTGCAGTATCGGTGATACCATCTCTGACTGCGGAAAAAGTCAAAGGAGATACACCGGCAATGTTCAGCAAGATGGGTCTGTCCATCCGCTTTGCCATGGTGATTGCCATACCCAGCTTCATAGGCTATCTGGTTCTGGCGCATCCGATCATTGATCTTCTGTATACCGGGAATATCGACAAACCTTCTCTGATGCTTCAGATCGGCTCGGCCTCTGTCGTTTTTTACTGCCTTTCAACTGTAACCAATGCGCTGCTGCAGGGAATCGACAGAATGATGACACCGGTGCGCAATGCGGCTATTTCACTTTTCATTCATCTTGTTTCGCTTTTGATCATGCTGATCGTATTCCACTTAACGATCTATGCGGTCGTGATCTCCAATATTGTTTTCTCGCTCTGCATGTGTCTGTTTAATCAGCATTCAATCAAAAGATTTACAGGTTATCAACAGGAGTACAGAAAGACATTTGTGCGGCCTCTTGTAGCTGCCATCATCATGGGTCTGGTTGCCTTCCTGGTCTACCATCTGTTCATATTCCTTCATCTCGGGCATTTTGCTACACTGCTGAGCTTGCTGATCTCTGTCATTGTTTACGCAGTGGCCCTTCTGATGCTGGGCGGATTATCTAGAAAAGAACTGATGGTGATGCCCGGAGGCGTTCGCATAGTCAAATTGATCGACCGTTTCCATTTCCTGAGCCCGTCTGGATTCTTTCAATTGACACGGAGGGTTGAATTGACTCAGCAGATTAACTGCCTTTCAGATGAAATACGAAAAGAGATCTCTGATCTGCGAAATGCCATGTCCCGTCAGGACTGGGAGGAGAAAAGCGATTTTATCAGTAAAAATGTGATCAGCATGCCGGTCTATCAGGAGGCAGAGACAGTGTTGATCTTCATGAGTATTTCTCATGAGCCTGATACGCAGGAGATCATCCGCCATGCACTTGCATCAGGGAAAACAGTTGCAATTCCGAAGTGCGAGGACAGAGATCTCATCTTTTACAGAATCGATTCAACTGATGAAGTCAGTCCGGGACGCTTTTCTGTTCCGGAGCCTGTTAATGCTGATGATCTTCACCGTGTCCGGATGACTGATAAATCACTGGTCATCCTGCCCGGACTTGCTTTTGACAAGAAAGGATTCAGACTCGGGTACGGAGCAGGTTTTTATGACCGTTATCTTAAAGATGATTCTTACCGGAACAAACTGATGATCGCGTTTTCATTCCAGGAAGTGGATCAGGTACCAACGCATCCGGGTGATGTGCCGGTTGACTGGATTGTAACTGATAAAGAAATTACGGAAGTTTAATGCAGAGTATATGATAGGTGACAATCAATTACACAAACTGACAGACCTCTTTGCCGGAATGATCGGACACAGGCCAACAGCCTGTGTCGTTACTTTTGGTTGTCAGATGAATGCGCGCGATTCCGAAAAGCTGCGCGGGGTCCTTGATGATGCCGGGTTCAAGCTTACTGACAACGAGAAAGCAGACTTTGTGATTTATAACACCTGCACCGTAAGAGAGAATGCGAACACACGCGTATACGGCAGATTAGGTCAGCTCAAGAATTACAAAAAAAAGAATCCGCATATGATTCTGGCCGTCTGCGGATGCATGATACAGGAGCCCGGTGCAGCGCAGATCATCCGAAAGAAACTGCCTTTTGTTGACCTGGTTTTTGGCACTTTTAATCTCTATGAGTTTCCGGCCCTGATGAAAGAAGTGCTCGGCAAAAAGCTTGCAGGTCAGGAAGAACCTGTCATTGATGTGTGGGAGAAAGAGAGCTCAGGCGAAGCGGACAGTCTTCCCTCAAAGAGGACCTATGCCTTTAAAGCCGGTGTCAACATCATGTATGGCTGTAATAATTTCTGTTCCTACTGTATCGTTCCCTATGTGCGGGGCAGAGAAAGAAGCAGAAATAAACAGGATATTTTGAATGAGATCAACAGGCTTACGCAGGACGGTGTGCGCGAGGTCATGCTTCTCGGTCAGAATGTCAATTCTTATGGCAAAACGCTTGATGAAAAAGTATCTTTCGCTGAACTGCTGGAGTCGATCGCGGTTGAATGTGATTTAAACCGTATCCGTTTTATGACATCACATCCGAAGGATCTGTCGGATGAACTGATTGACGTCATGTCCCGGTACGATTCTATCTGCAATCACCTGCATCTTCCCGTTCAATCCGGCAGCAACAAAATTTTGCAGCGAATGAACCGTCATTATACCAGAGAAGCGTATTTTGAACTGGTCGAGAAACTGCGCGGGGCAATACCGGATATCTCGCTGACCACAGATATCATGGTTGGATTTCCTGGCGAGAGCAGAGAAGATATAGAGGATACGATCGATCTGATCCGGCAGGTCGGATTTGACAATGCCTTTACGTTTATCTACTCAAAGAGAACAGGGACTCCGGCTGCATCAATGCCTGATCAGATCGATCCCCAAACTGCATCGGGATGGTTTGATCAGGTTCTTGAAGCCGTTCACGAAACTGCTGCTGCACGCTGTGCGCGCTTTACCGGAACTGATCAGGCCGTTCTCGTTGAGGATCGGAACAGACACCGTGGCGGTTGGCTGACAGGAAGAACGCAGCACAATCTGTTAGTTCATTTTGAAGGACCTGCTGACCTGATCGGGACATGTGTTCCGGTTGAGATCACAGAGAGCAAAGGTTTTTATCTGATCGGAAGGAGAGTTTAGGGGTGAATATAGACAGGGCAAAACTGTCACCTATGATGAAACTCTATATGGAGACGAAAGAACAATACAATGATTGTATTCTGTTCTATCGTCTCGGGGATTTCTTTGAGCTCTTTTTTGATGATGCCAAACTGGTCTCCAAGGAACTTTCACTTACGCTGACCGGCCGTGACTGCGGGCTTGAAGAGAGAGCCCCGATGTGTGGCGTGCCCTATCATGCGGTAGACGCCTATCTTAATCAGCTGGTTTCGAAGGGATACAAAGTTGCGATATGCGATCAGGTCGAAGATCCTAAAACTGCCCAGGGTATCGTCAGGCGTGAGGTCGTTCGTATTGCAACTCCCGGCACTAATCTTGATGTTCAATCCCTTGACTCATCGAAAAACCAATACCTGATGTGTGCCTATTATCACAAGGGGAATTATGCTCTGGCTTTTGCCGATGTCACGACCGGATCATTTTCTGTTTCACAGGTTGATTCACCTGCTCGGTTTATCGATGAATTCAGCAAATTTGAACCTTCAGAGATGATTTATAATCCCGGTTTTGAAGATACAGGAATTGATTTATCATTCCTGCGGGATCAATTCGGCACATGTTTCTTCTGTCTGGATGCCGTTACTTTCTCTTTGGAAGATGCGTCGCGCACGTTGACGAGTCATTTTAAGGTGGCCTCAGTGGCAGCGCTCGGACTGGAGGATGCTGAGGACAGGATCATGGCAGCCGGCGTGCTACTTGATTATCTGATCAGGACACAGATGACCTCACTTGATCATATCCGAAATCTATCCCTCTATACGCCGGGCGATTATATGATGATCGATGCGTCGACAAGACGTAATCTGGAGCTTTGTGAAACGATCAGGCAGAAAGAAAAACGCGGATCGCTTTTCTGGGTGCTCGACAAGACGAAAACTGCTATGGGGGCACGTGAACTGCGTTATGCCATTGAACAGCCGTTGACTGAAGCCTCCCAGATCGAAAGACGCCTTGATGCCGTAGAGGACCTCTGTCATCAGGGGATCTTCCGCAGCGAACTTCGTGAGTTCCTCTCACCTGTATATGATCTTGAGAGATTGTGCTCACGCGTCTCATACCGAAGCGCTAACCCGCGGGATATGCTGGCGCTTGCCGATTCCATGGCCATGATGCCGGATATCCGCAATACGCTCCGGCAGTTTTCGGCGCCGCTTATTACAGCACTTCTCGATGAGATCGATGATCTTACAGATATGACGGTATCGATCCGTTCCTGCATCGTCGATGATCCGCCGGTCTTAATACGTGACGGAGGCATGATCCGCGACGGCTATGATGAAACGGTCGACAACAACCGCAAAGCAAAAAACGAAGGCACTCAATGGCTGGCTGATCTCGAAGAGCGGGAAAGAGAACGTACGGGGATCAAAAAGCTTCGTGTTCGTTACAATAAGGTATTCGGCTATTTTATCGAAGTGACAAATTCATATAAAGATCTTGTCCCTGAAGACTATGTCCGAAAACAGACGCTGACTAACGCAGAACGTTATATTACTCCGGAGCTCAAGGAACTGGAAGATACGATCCTCGGAGCCCGCGACAGGCTGAACGAGAGAGAGTATGATCTCTTCTGTGCGCTGCGCGATGAGATAGGTGGCCAGATCGATCGTATTTTAAAGACAGCACATGCTGTCGCAACTCTTGATATGCTTGTTTCTCTGGCTGAAACCGCAGACCGCGAACACTATGTGCGCCCGCGGATCGCTGCGGACAATTCGCTTGTTATCAAAGGCGGCCGTCATCCTGTCGTTGAGAAAATGATGCCGCCCGGCAGTTTCGTGCCGAACGATACATATCTAGATCAGGAAAATCATCGTCTTGCCATCATCACAGGTCCGAACATGGCCGGCAAGTCAACATACATGCGCCAGACTGCGTTGATCGTACTGATGGCTCAGATGGGTAGTTTCGTTCCTGCCGATGAGGCGTCGATCCCGATCGCGGACCGTATTTTTACGCGCGTTGGTGCCTCTGATGACCTGGCAAGCGGACAGAGCACGTTTATGGTTGAGATGACTGAAGTGGCGAATATTCTGCACAACGCTACGCGTGACAGCCTGATCATCCTGGATGAGATCGGACGCGGAACCAGCACATTCGATGGTCTAAGCATCGCCTGGGCTGTTGCTGAGTATATCAGCGATCCCGGCAAGATCGGTGCAAAGACACTTTTTGCAACGCATTATCATGAGATGACTGAGCTGGAAGGCAAAATGGCCGGCGTCGTCAATTACCGTGTCGATGTGCGTGAAGAAGGAGAGGATATTATTTTCCTGCGTAAGATCGTTCCCGGAGGCGCTTCAAGGAGCTACGGAATTCAGGTGGCCCGCCTGGCCGGCCTTCCGGGTGAAGTGCTTAGACGTTCCGGAGAGCTTCTGGAGCAGCTTGTCAAGGCAGATATTGCAACCGATTTTAAGACGACAGCCATTTCAGGGCTGACCGAAAGTAAGAGCAGAGCATTAAATGCTTCCGCAACAGAACAGGCATGGTCGTTTGCCCTGTCACCGGTTGAACGCAATATACTTGATGAGCTTAAAAACATCGATACTTCCACGATGACGCCGCTTGAAGCGCTCAATCAGCTTGACCGGTATAAACATGAGTTAAAGGAGACATGATCAGATGTCAGCCATACATTTATTGGACACAGCAACAATTGATAAGATCGCAGCCGGTGAGATCGTAGAACGGCCTGCTTCGGTTGTCAAAGAACTTGTTGAGAATGCGATCGATGCAGGTGCTACCGTCATTCAGATCGAGATAACTGACGGAGGCACTCAACTGATAAGAGTTACTGATAACGGTTCAGGTATCGATCATGAAGATATCCCGAAAGCATTTCTGCGGCATGCCACAAGTAAGATCGAGAATGCAGATGATCTTATGCGCCTGCATTCCTTGGGTTTCCGCGGTGATGCGCTGGCCAGTATCGCAGCTGTCTCAAAAACTGAAATGGTATCCAAAAAGGCAGAATGTGATTATGCTGTATGCTACAGGATAGAAGGGGGATCAGAGATCTCCTGTGAAAAGACAGGTGCCCCGAACGGGACCAGCGTCACTGTCAGACAGTTATTTTATAATGTGCCGGTGCGCCGGCGTTTTCTGAAGACTCCTGTCAGCGAGGCGGTCCGTGTTCATGAAATCGTGATGAATCAGGCAATGTCTCATCCTGACATATCATTTTCGTTCGTTACTAACGGACAGGTTAAACTGCATACATCAGGAAGCGGAGATGTGCTGGAGACGGCCACGCGTGTTTACGGTATGGAGTTTGGCCGGGAAATGCTGCCTGTGTCAGCCGAAACGGAGGGATTATCAGTCAGCGGTTATATCGGGTCGCCGGCTCTCTCGCGCGGAAATCGCAAGTTTGAGACGTTTTTTGTCAATGGGCGGAGTGTTTCCTCGGAAACAGCACAAAAAGCGCTTGAGGAGGCTTACAGAGGCTATACAATGCAACACAGGTTCCCGGTTTGCGTGCTTTATCTGCAGATCGCACCGGATGCTGTTGATATGAATATTCATCCGACTAAAAGCCGTGTCCGTCTGGCAGATCGCATTTCAGTTTATCAGATGGTTTACAGCGCATGTCTGCAGACACTCAAAACAGGCGGGCGTGTACCGACCGTGACCCTCGAAGAGCCTTCCGAGAAGACCGAGAAGGAAAGAGAACAAAAAGAAAACGATAAGCTTGACTACTTCATGAATCAGATGCGCGAACGCGTCATGGCTTATCATCATGAAGAATTACCGGAAATAAAATCTGAACCGGATACCAAAGCCGTCGAAAGGATCAAAGAAGAGCAAAGAGAAGCTGACGGACAGATCTCTCTCTTTCAGCATCATGCCGGAGTTAACCGGACACATAAAAGATACCAGCTGATCGGACAACTCTTTGATACCTACTGGCTGGTAGAATCTGATGAGACTTTGTATATCGTGGATCAACATGCGGCACATGAGAAAGTCCTTTTTGAACAGACAATGGAATCACTGCGCAACAAGGAATACACCACACAGATGGTCAGTCCCCCGATCATTATGAACGTATCGGAGCGTGAAGAGCAGGTCCTCAAAGAAAGGCTGCCTGAACTGGAGCGTATCGGATATGAGATAGAACCCTTTGGCGATCGTTCCTGGGCAGTGACAGGTGTGCCCGGCAATATGTTTTCTATCGCGCAGGAAACACTTCTTCGGGAGCTGATCGATGATTTATCCGAGGATCTTCCCGCAAAGGCTGCTCCGGATGTCATTCTTGAGTATATAGCTTCCGCCTCCTGTAAGGCTGCCATTAAAGGAAACACGGTCATGAACAAAGATCAGATGAATGAACTGCTGGTCAGGCTTTTTGCACTGGACAACCCGTTTCATTGTCCGCATGGCAGACCGACTATGATTGCGATGACACACCGTGATCTTGATAAGAAGTTTAAGAGGATCGTGTGATGATTCAGGAACCCCTCATCATAATCGCCGGTCCCACAGGGGTCGGGAAAAGCCATATGGGAATCAGGCTTGCGCAGAGAATCGGCGGAGAGATCATATCTGCTGATTCTATGCAGATATACAGGGGAATGGATATAGGCACGGCAAAAGTAACTGAAGACGAACAGAAAGGGGTCAGACACCACCTGCTTGACGTAGCCAGTCCGCTGGAAGCCTATAGTGTAGCTAAATACAAAGAAGACGCTGCGCACGCAGTTCAAATGATCAGAGAAAGCGGCCATCTGCCTGTTGTTGTAGGAGGAACGGGATTTTATATTCAGGCCTTGCTCTACGATGTCGATTTCAGTGCTGAATCCGGCGAAGATACCGAACTGCGTCAGTACTACAGTGATCTAGCCAAAAAATACGGTTCTTTATACCTTCATCAACAGCTGGAAACAGTGGATCCTGAAAGCGCAGCGATGATTCATCCGAACAATATAAAACGTGTTATACGTGCTCTGGAGTATCATGCGCATACAGGAAAGCCCATTTCGGAGCATAACAGGGAACAAGCTGAAAAGACCGGACCCTATCATGCAGTTTTCTTTGTTATGACAGATGCACGCCAAAAGCTTTATGAACGAATAGACAGCCGTGTCGAACAGATGCTGAGAGACGGTTTGGTTGATGAGGTAAAGTCATTGTTGCAGGAAGGCTGTACACTTGATATGCCTTCTATGCAGGCACTGGGCTATAAAGAGACGCTGCAATTTTTAATGGACCTGCCTGATCCTGATGCCGCGGACCATATCACGCGCGATGATCTTGATCAGCTAAGAATCAGTATTGCCAAGAATACCAGGCATTATGCAAAACGTCAGTTGACCTGGTTTAAAAGGGAACCTGAAGCAATTTGGCTTTCATGGGAGCAGTATAACGAGGATGAGATGCTTGAGCGGATGGTGAGCACTCTAAAGGAAAACGGGATAGAGGTATGAGTAATAAGTTTTATGTAAATCTGAACCGATCCATATGTTCGGATAAAACGAAACGGCAGCTCGTGATGATTCTGAACGAGCTTGTCACGTATCTGATAGCGCTTATCTATTTTATATGTTTGATCGTGCTGATCATACATCATGAGTTCCGGCAGCTGTTTCTTGCCGTTCTGACTCCAGTAGCCGGGTTTGTCATCGCCCGTTTTTTGCGCGTTATACTACGGCATCCCCGTCCTTATCAGGTAATCAGGATCCGGCCCTTAGACCGGGAGAAAAAGACCAGTTTTGCTTTCCCTAGCTGTCATGTTGCCTCAGCGTTTGTTATAGGAACGACGCTTCTCGCATTGTCTTTTAAGGCTGCAGGCATTCTGGTCTTGATCCTGGGAGTTGTTCTTGCAGTATTACGCGTGATGTCCGGCGGTCATTTCATCAAAGATGTAGTTTCCGGAGCGCTTCTCGGTTCTCTTTGCGGTATCGTGCTTCATTTAATCTATTAAAGGTATCATTAAAATGATCAGTCATGAAATTTATCAAAGATTCGGTTTGACAGATGATGTCATCGAGTATGCTGAGAAGGTCTTGGAAGACCTGATCCCACGTTTCAGCAAGATCGATGAGAGAGCAGAGCGTGCTCAGCTTAAAGTCATCGATGCGATGCAGAAGGCACGTGTCGATGCGGCATGTTTTGCCGCGACGAACGGTTATGGTTACGATGATGTGGGACGGGATAAGCTTGAACAGGTCTACGCTCATATCTTTGAGACAGAAGATGCGCTGGTCAGGCCTCAGATCACATGCGGCACACATGCACTGTCGCTTGCGCTTCATGCTGTCCTGCGCCCGGGAGACGAGCTGATTTCGCCTGTCGGACAACCTTATGAGACACTGAAGTCTGTGATCGGGATAACACCGGCTTCCAATTCGCTTTCCGAATACGGTGTCACTTACAAACAGATTGAGCTGAAAGCCGATTTTGATTTCGATTATGACGCGATCAGAGAATCTGTCTCAGACCGGACGAAAATGATGACTATTCAACGTTCAAAAGGCTACCAGGTAAGACCAAGTTTTTCGGTTGAGAAAATAGGAGAACTGATCAGTTTTATCAAGAGTATAAAGCCTGATATTATCTGCATGGTAGACAATTGCTATGGAGAATTCGTAGATGATCTCGAACCCAGTCAGGTTGGTGCTGACCTTACCGTCGGCTCACTGATCAAGAATCCGGGAGGCGGTCTGGCGCCTATGGGCGGCTATATTGCAGGCCGCAAAGATCTGATCGATCAATGCGCCTATATGCTGACTTCTCCCGGCCTGGGCAAAGAAGTCGGTGCCTCATTGTCAGTTCTTCCTTCTTTCTATCAGGGTCTGTTCATGGCGCCGACAGTGACTGCTTCAGCACTTAAGGGAGCCATTTTTGCTGCATCACTATACGAGGATCTTGGGTTCAGTGTGCTTCCGGATAAGACAGAAGACAGACATGACATCATTCAGGCAGTCACACTGGGCTCAGCTGAACGTGTGATTGCGTTTTGCAGAGGAATTCAGGCAGCAGCACCGGTAGATGCCTATGTGACACCGGAGCCATGGGTTATGCCCGGGTATGACTGCAAAGTGATCATGGCAGCCGGGGCGTTTGTATCGGGATCATCCATAGAGCTGAGTGCGGATGCGCCGATTCGGGAACCCTATGCCGTTTATTTCCAGGGCGGCTTAACATGGCCGCACGCCAAACTCGGTATTATAAAATCATTACAGCAGCTTGTAGACGAAAGGTTGGTGAAGCTGCCATGAAGGATCATGCGGACATCCTGGTCATTGGCGGGGGTGCATCAGGCATGGCTGCTGCTATAACAGCGGCAGAGGCCGGATCGCAAGTCATCCTGCTTGAGGGAAAGGACCGTGTCGGTAAAAAACTGTTGTCCACAGGAAACGGCCGCTGCAATTTTTCGAATGATATTATGGCTGCAGATTGCTATTATGATGCGGATCCTCTTTTTGTAGAAACTGTTCTCGGAAAGAATTGTGTCGTAGAATTGCTGGAATGGCTGAAGAACATGGGAATCGACAGCAAGCTGATCGACGGACGTTATTATCCGAGATCCGAGCAGGCTTCCGCGATATTGGATGCTCTGCGCATCAGAATGCATGGCGCCGGGGTTCAGGTGATGACCGGAGAAAAGGTGATCTATCTGCGAAAAATCCATGATCAGTTTGAAGCACAGACGAATCAGATAATTTATTCTGCCGGTAAAGTGATTCTTGCTACAGGATCAAAAGCAGCACCTCAAACCGGTTCTGACGGTACAGGTTACGTGCTTGCAAGGCAAGTAGGTCTTGCAGTAAAAAAACCGGTACCGGCGCTGACATCATTAAAGCTTAATGAATCTTACTGTAAGTCATGGGCGGGCGTCCGATGTGATGGAAGCATCACATTGCTGATAGATCAAAAAGAAACGGCGCATGACCGGGGGCAGCTTCAGCTGACCTCCTATGGTGTCTCAGGCATACCGGCTTTCCAGGTCAGCCGGTTTGCATCACGTGCATTGGAGAATGGTAAAGAAGTAAAAGCAGTCTTATCTTTTCTGCCTGATAAGACAATTGATGAGACTGTTGATTATCTTATGGACCGTAAAGAACGCATCGGCGAGTACCGCTTAAGTGATTACCTGCTCGGCCTTCTTCCCAAGAATCTGGCCGGTGTAATGATCAGATTGAGCGGTATTGACAAACAGATCAAAGTCTGTGATTTGACACAGCAACAAGTCAACAGGTTTGCCTCACTTCTGACATCGCTGACCGTCTCTGTAAACGGAACAGGTTCGTTTGCCCAGGCGCAGGTCTGCAGCGGCGGTGTGACGCTGGAGTCATTAGATCCGGTTACACTGGAATGCAAAGAGATGCCGGGGCTTTATATAGCGGGTGAACTGATGGATGTTGACGGCATGTGCGGAGGCTATAATCTTCAGTGGGCATTCTCATCCGGTATGCGGGCAGGGTATGCTGCGGCATCTTCCTCATCCTGATTATCGGTGTACAAGCAGAGCGGAATATGATAAAATAGATTGATTAAAGCGGTGTATCTGACAGGGTGTTTGTATGTTCAAATGGAGAGACAACACACCATGAAAGATATGCCTGAATCTGAAAGACCCTATGAAAAATGCTTTCAGCAAGGTCCTTCATATTTGTCGGATGCCGAATTGCTCGCCGTTTTACTTCGCACAGGCAGTATAGGGGAAAGTGCTTTAGATCTGGCCAGACGTATCCTCTATGATCCGGAAGCGTCACCTGATACAGGGTTACAGCGAATTTCCTGCGGCAGCATGAAGATGTGGATGCATCTGAAAGGAGTCGGACCGGTCAAAGCGGCGCAGATACTTTGCCTGGCTGAATTAGCCAAACGGCTGACCCGATCGGCAAAGGGCAGCAGAGTCACATTTTCCGCCCCCGGGTTGATTGCGGACCATTATATGGAATCCATGCGTCATCTCAGTCAGGAAACTGTAAAAGCTGTTTTTTTAGATTCGAAAGCAAGAAAAATGGGGGAGTGTGATATATCAAAGGGGACTGTAAGCTCATCCCTTATATCACCGCGTGAAGTCTTTATGGAAGCTGTACGTCATGATGCAGTATTTCTCGTACTTCTTCACAACCATCCAAGCGGTGATCCGACTCCCTCGCAGGAAGATATCAATATAACTGAACGTCTGGAATATACAGGCAAAATGCTGGGCATTCCCCTGCTTGATCATATCGTGATCGGTGACAGATGCTATTTCAGTTTTCAGGAACATGGGCTCCTTGTCAGAATGGCAGAAGAGCAAACCGGAGTGTAGTATGGCAAAACATGTGTACGGAATCGATCTTGGCTCCTATGAGATCAAAGTATACGATCAGGAAAAAGACACGATCTGGACAGAAAAAAATGTGGTTGCGGTCAGTCGGGACGGCAAGCTGATCGCAGTCGGCGATCAGGCATTCGAAATGTACGAAAAGACACCGCCCAATATCCGCATCGTCTTTCCGATGAAGGAAGGTGTCATCTCTGATTTCCAGCATATTCAGGATCTGCTTCAGTATCTGCTCTCATCCGGGCGCACATTCGCAACGGGTGGTGAATACACGATCGCCGTGCCGGCTGATGTGACCGAGCTTGAAAAACGTGCTTTTTATGATCTGCTCGTTCACTCGACAGCTAAAGCCCGTTCGGTCAATGTCATTGAGCGAGGAATAGCCGATGCTGTCGGTCTTGGCCTTGATGTCAAACGCTGTGACGGCGTTTTCGTCGTCAATTTCGGCGGAGAGACAACTGAGTTATCTGTACTGGCCGCAGGCGGCCTGGTGTTTAATCAGAGGCTTAAAATCGGCGGAAAACAGATGGATAAAGAAATCGTTGACAGGATCCGCCGTCATTACAATTTCCTGATCGGGATGAAAACAGCTGAAAAGCTGCGTATGAAAGTGGGGATCAATGATGACCGCAGCGGCCGGACAATGGAGATCGCAGGCCGCGATCTGCTGACAGGCATGCCTACTACCAAAAGCATTCCGACCAGCCTGGTTCGCGCTTCCTTGAAGGAATTGTTTGAAAAATGTGTCTCGTCGATCGACGCTCTGATCGACAGAACGCCGCCTGAGATCAATCACATTATTCAGAATGACGGTTTATATGTGACCGGAGGCCTTGCCAGAATGGAAGGGCTTCCCTATTACCTTAACCGGGCGACCGGATTGCATATCCACACATCCCGCAAACCTAAATACTGTTCAGTGCGCGGGCTGAAGGATATCGTCGGTGTGGAGGAACTGAAGAGCCTGACATATTCCATGCAGGAAGAAACAGATCGGTGGATGTAAGATGCTAGATAGATTGCGCAGAATCAAATTAAAAAGCAGACACCTTCTCATCATTTTCGCTGTCATATGCGTCATTCTGATGGGCTTGTCACTGCTGTCCAGTACGACCAGGGGACCATTCAGGTTTATGGCCGGATATACGATCGTTCCTATGCAGAAAGGCTTCAACCATCTTGGCGGATGGGCTGCTGACTATACGCAGAATTTCCAGACCATCAAGGAACTGCGCAAGGAGAATAAAAAGCTCCAACAGCAGGTCGATGATCTGACAGTAGAAAACGGTGAACTGGCTTTGAACCAGAAAGAGCTTACGCGTCTGGAAGAGCTGTTTAAACTGGATCAAAACTATGGCGATTATCCGAAGATCGGCGCCCGTGTTATCGCCAGTAATACCAGTAACTGGTTTAATTCATTCACGATCGATAAAGGCAAGAAGGATGGGATCCGTGTCAATATGAACGTGATCGCCGGTTCCGGTCTGGTCGGCATCGTGACCGAAGTAGGCCCCAACTGGTCTACTGTGCGCAGTATCATTGATGATTTAAGCTATGTATCAGGCATGATGCTGACTACAGGAGAGAAGTGCATGGTGCAGGGCAATCTGAAACTTGCCAGCAAGGGGAAAATCCGTTTTGAGGACCTTCCCGTAGCAGAAAACCAGGAAAACCCGGTTGAGCAGGGTGAACAGGTCGTCACCTCTTACATCAGTAACCGGTATCTGCAGGGTATCCTGATCGGTTATGTCAGTGAGATCAATGATGATGAAAGCGGTTTGACCCGGTCCGGCTATCTGACTCCGGCTGTCGATTTTTCCGACCTCCAGGATGTCTTGGTGATCACACAGACCAAATCCGACCAATTGAAAAAGCAGACATCCGGCAATAAAGACTGAGGGGATAACTGATTGAAACGTCTGCATATCATTACAAATATAATCCTGATCATCGTGGCATTCATGCTGCAGAGCATGCTCTTTGTTCACGTCTCTTTTCCTGCGGTCAAACCCAATCTGCTGTTGATCGTGACAGTTCTGAGCGGGTTTTTGAACGGTAAGAAAGAAGGTATTCTTGTAGGTTTCGGATGCGGACTGGTCTGGGATATTTTCTGTCATGATATTCTCGGGTTTTACGCGCTGATCTTTCTGATCATCGGTTATATCAACGGCAGATTTCAGAAGACGTTTTTCGGTCTTGATGTACGGCTTCCCCTTATGTTGACGGCTGTCAGTGATTTCGGGTTCGGGATGGTCGTCTGTATAACACAGTTTTTCCTGCGAGGGCATTTTTCGTTCGGAACCTATCTGTTTAGGATCATACTTCCGGAAATGCTCTTTACTACTATTGTGCTTTTAATTGTCTATCCGCTTATGGTTCGCATGAATCAGATGATTCGCGAGAGAGAGCAGAGGAGTTCAGGTAAGTTTGTTTGAACAGTGGAAAAACAGAATATTTAAGATCGTTAAATCACGTGTTTTTGTCCTTACGCTGATTCTGCTTCTTCTGTTTGGAACCTTGATCAGAAAGGTTTTTGTGCTTCAGATCATACATGGACAGGAATACATGGATGAGTACGCCCTTCAGATCAAAAAAACAAAAACATTCCGCGGAAAGCGTGGCAATATCTACGATGTGAACGGCAATCTTCTTGCATACAGCAAGATTTCTTATTCAGTCACAATAGAAGATGTGGGTGTCTACAAAAACCGCGAAGAGAAGAATAAAATGCTCAACGCGATCATACTGAAAGTCATCTATCTGGTCGAAACAAACAATGATTCTGTCAACATCAGTGATTTTGGTGTAGAAGTTTCTGATGACGGATACAAATACCGGGATACAGGGACACAAAAACTGAGATTCCTGGCAGATGTATTCGGATATACGACGATCGACATGCTTTCTTCCGAACAGAAGAGTATTTCTGCTGCAGATCTGATCCACTATATGTGCACAGACGAAGTGTACGGATACGGAATCGATGAGGAGAGCATGGATGCATCAACTGTCTTAAAGCTTGTTACCCTGCGTTACAAGATGAATCTGAACAGCTATCAGAAATACATCGAGACACCGATCGCCGAGGATGTCTCCGAAGAGACGCTGGCAGCGATCAAAGAGAATAAGGCTGACCTGACAGGCGTGGATATCGGCGAGGAATACGTCAGACATTATGAGGACGCCTTGTATTTCTCGCCTCTGATCGGTTATACCGGCGATATCTCCAGGGAAGAGTATGAAGAACGGGTTGAAGAAGGTCTTGATTATGAGCGGACTGATGTCATTGGCAAATCCGGTGTGGAACGGAGTCTGGACGAGTATCTCCAGGGTGGAAAAGGCCAGATCAATCTGTTCGTCGACAACACTGGTAAGATCCTTTCCAGTGAACAGACCAAAGAAGCGACAGCGGGAAATGATGTCTATCTGACGATTGACAGGGATCTGCAGATCGCAACTTATAAGATGATCGAAGAAAAACTGGCCGGTATTCTCTACGGACGTCTAGCTGATACGCTTACATTCGACAGATCTTCAGTAGAAGACACCTATGCGTTGAAAACGCCTGTCGGAGATGTTTATTTTGCTTTCTTTGACAATGAGCTCCTCGACATGGATCATATGTGGAGCACCAGAGCTAAAACCAATGAGAAGGCTGTAGCGGCTGTCACGGATGAAGCAGCTCAAAAGAAGATGGCGGAAATGCTGAAGATCATGAAAGATCCGGCTGCAAAACCATTTGCTGATCTGAGTCCCGAGAATCAGACATTTATGTCCTGTATCGTAGATGACATTCTGACAAATTATGCCGGAATTCTGGTCCGCAGCGATATTGATAAGTCCGATGATATGGTGAAGGCATGGGTCAAGGACGAAACGGTCAACGTCTATGATTATCTCAACTATGTCATTTCACAGGGCTGGGTCGATATGACGCCTCTCCAGCAGTATATTGAGAAAAAATCCGGTTATTCGGATGCGTCGCAGATCTATAACGCTATTCTCGCGTATCTGGAGAAAAACGGTGCTTCGAATCATGAGTTCCGCAAAACCGTGATGAAGTATCAGATCCGGGAGGGCAATATCACCGGTAAACAGGCCTGCATGATTCTGTATGAACAGGGTGTTCTGGAAACGAGTGACGGCATGTATGCATCACTCGCCAATGACTCAATATCTCCCTATGAATTTGTAAGCCAGGAGATCCAGACGCTTGCATTGACGCCAGGGCAAATCGGTATAGAGCCCTGCAGCGCCTCTGCGGTGGTCACAGAAGTAGGCAGCGGCAAGGTGCTGGCTTGTGTGTCATATCCCGGTTATGACAATAACAGGCTCTCAAATATCATGGACAATCAGTATTTCAGACGTCTTTCCTCCATGCGTTCCAGTCCGATTTATAACAAGGCGACGCAGGAGAGAACGGCTCCGGGATCGACATTTAAGATGTTGTCAGCGGTCGCCGGACTGACGGAAGGCGCGATTGAGACTGATACGATCATTCACTGTTACGGCGAGTTTAAAGAGGTGGAGCCTCCGATCCGCTGCTGGGTATATCCGAACGGTCACGGTGAACTGGATGTGGTCGAAGCGATCAACCATTCCTGCAACTTCTTCTTTAATCAGGTCGGTTACAATCTCGGACTTAAATCTGACGGAGCATACTCAAGCGACCTGGGCATTTCAAAGCTCAGGAAATATGCTAAAGCGTTTGGTTTTGGAGAAGAATCAGGGATTGAACTGGTTGAATCGTCACCGAAGATCTCGGATACGGCATCTGTGCCCTCGGCGATGGGACAGGGCACGAACAACTACACCACGACACAGTTGTGTAAATACGTCTCAACTGTCGCATCGAGCGGTGAACGTTACGATTTAAGCCTCCTTGACCATGTCGATGATGATAAGGGAAAGACGATCAAATCATTCAAGGCTAAAGCAGCGAATGATCTGAAAGACGTATCACAGGAACATTGGGACGCTGTCCATGAAGGCATGCATAAGGTCGGTACCGAGACCGGACCGTTTCTGCCTATGAAGGAGCTCAACTTTGAGATGGCCGGTAAAACAGGAACAGCCCAGCAAAGCCGTGTGCATCCTGACCATGCTCTCTTTGTGGGATATGCACCTTACAAGAACCCGGAGATCGCTATCGCCATCCGTATTGCAAACGGTTACAGTTCAGTTTATGCCGCTGAGCTTGGCAGAGATATCGTACGCTACAAGTATCAGCTTTCAAGTGAGAAAGCCTTAATTCACGGTGCCGCGGCACCTGTTTCGAACCAATCAGGAAGAACTGACTAATGCGTGATCTATTAAAACGAATCAGAAATATCTTCTTCAAATCATATTCGGTCAGAGAGTTCAATCTGCCGCTGCTGATTCTGGTCGTTGTGCTCACAATGATCGGGCTTGCCGTCATCGGCAGTGCGAATCCTGACGCACGTGCCAAGCAGATACTTGGTATGGTTCTCGGCATGGCTGCGCTTTTGCTTTTGTCCGTAACAGATTACATCTGGATCCAGGATCTTCACTGGTTTCTGTATGGCGGATTGATTTTTATCCTCCTTTTCGTGAAGCTCTTTGGTGAAACATACAACGGAGCAAAGCGCTGGATCGCCATAGGCAGTTTTACGTTCCAGCCTTCCGAGCTGGCTAAAATCATTATGATCCTGTGGGCAGCGCGCTTTATTATGACACATAAGCGCACGATCAATAAGTTTTCTGTCATCTTGCAGTATTTCGGCCTGGCGGCGATTCCACTTATTCTGATTTATATCCAGCCGGATCTGTCGACAACGATATCCATTGCGATCGTGCTTGTCGTGATCCTGTTTATGGGCGGCATCAGTTACAGATATGTGATCGCTGCTTTTGCCGTTGTTGTGCCTGTAACGGTCATCTTTTTGAATATTGTGGTCCAGCCGGGGCAAAAGCTGATCGCTTCTTATCAGCAGGACCGTATTCTGGCTTGGCTGGAACCTGAGAAATACTCAACCGAGGACGGCTGGCAGCAACAGAATTCGATCATGGCCATCGGTTCGGGACGCTTATCCGGAAAGGGCCTGAATAATGATACGGCCGAATCAGTCAAAAACGGCAACTATATTGTTGAACCTGAAACTGACTTTATCTTTGCCATAGTGGGAGAGGAGCTTGGATTCATCGGTTCGTGCACTGTGATCGGACTGCTTGCTTTTATTGTATTCATCATCATACGTATCGGCACGCAGGCGAGGGATACAGGAGGGCAGCTTCTGTGTTATGGATTGGCGAGTCAGATTGCATTCCAGGGCTTTATGAATATCGCGGTTGCTACAGGCATTGCGCCTAATACAGGCATTCCGCTGCCGTTTGTCAGCGCCGGGCTGACATCACTCGTCAGTCTGTATGCCGGAATCGGTATTGTTCTTAATGTCGGACTGCAAAAGAACTATATAAGCAGAACAGGGGGAGAATTGACAACATGGTAAGGAGAGGTTGCAGAAGATATATCTCGTTTTTACTTGTGATGGTTATGGTTATCGCTATGACTGTTCTCACATCATGCGCTTCGAGACAGGCGACTGATGTGACTGAGTATATGCAGGAAGAGTATGACACATCTGTCAAGACAAGTGATCTTTATGCATCAAAACTCTGCGTTCTGACAGATAAATCAGAAGCAAAAGACGAGCCTATTGATTCTGTTGCAAAATATGCACTTTTCGATCTCGACGGATCGAAGACCGTGACCTGGCATCAGGCTGCCGAACAGCTCTATCCGGCCAGTACGACAAAGCTTATGACGGCTCTCGTTGCTCTCAGAAGCGGAAGACTCGATGAAATGGTCACTGTCAGCAGACATGCGATCGAAGATCTGGAAGAAGGATCCTCCGTCTGCGGTTTGAAAGTGGGAGATCAGCTGAGTCTGCGTGATCTGTTATATGGACTGACTCTTGAATCCGGCAATGACGCTGCTGTCGTGATTGCAGAGTTTTTAGGCGGCGGCAGTGAAACTGATTTTGTTACGATGATGAATGAAGAAGCCCAGGCTGTCGGTGCAACGAACAGTCATTTCAAAAATCCTCACGGTCTGCATGATG
>JAFWDW010000177.1 GCA_017515965.1 Lachnospiraceae bacterium | reverse complement strand
GTATGCACTGCCTGGGCTGCCCGGCATCTCAGATGGAGACACTCGAGGAAGCTGCTATGGTTCACGGACTGGATGCAGATCTGTTAACCGAGAAGATCAACGCTTATCTCGCTAAATAATAGCAATTGGGCTTAAAAGAATAAGAAGCGGAGGAAATATAATAATTTCTTCCGCTTCTTTTTTATATCTATTTTTGATGATTAGTCTTATTCCGGCTTATTGATCTGAGCGAGCACCTCGAGTGCATTGTCCGCGATGATCAGACGGTTGTGCTCATGGATATAGGACAGGATCGATCTGTCAGTTTCCTCCAGGGCTGCATACTCGGAGAGCATGTTGCAGGCGCGGTTAAATTCCTGATCGCTGATGGTGTTCTTGCAGACGACCAGCAGATAGCACATAGACATATCGTCCTTGTACAGGCTGGTTTTCACATCAAACAATCCGCTGAAAACATCCGCTGTCTGGATCACCTGTTCCAGATTCTCAAATGAGAAGATACAGCAGCTGCGCTCTTCCGGGAGAGGAAGATTCGTCTCGTCCTCATGATACAGGCTCGAGCGCAGTTTCTGGATGAAATGCGCGATCGACTCGGCTCCCAAAAGCTTGCTGAGAGCGGGAGAGTCGGGATCGCTCAGATCGCTGAACGGCTGTTCATCACCGGTCAGACGCGTGATCGTAAAGACGACAGCATCCTTTGCGGCGGGAGCAGTCTCGATCATCAGAGACATCCCGTCGACATCAAAACCGAACTCAGCCGCGGCTTGCTGAACCATATCCTGGAGCAGGAGCTTAGCCTTGGCGGAGTTGGTGATCAATTCACTTATTTTTAAATGACGATCATGGAGATCCGCCATCGTGACGGTGCAGCGAATCTGATTGTCATTGATTTTTTCGATCTTCATAATAAACTTCCCTCTTGTGTATAGTATAAGCAATCCATTTCATAGTGTAAAGTGAAAAAAGAATTAATTGCGACCTTACAAATCTTTAGGGTGACGTGAGGACGCATTCTTGGTATAATAAAAAGACTGGAGGTACGAGATTATGGCTCGAAACAGATCTGGAAAGAAGAAAAAGCGCGGCGGAACAGCCGTTTACATTCTGATCATTCTGTTATTGCTTGCTTTTATCATAGGTGTGATCGCTTACAGCAGGCTCGGTTTTTCAAAAGATATGGCCGATTTGAATGATTATTTCAGCACGACTTCAGACGAGCAGGCCGGCGTTGTGATCGACAATGCGGTGATGGGTGCCAAAGGTCTGGTCAAAGACGGCGTGCCCTACGTTGAGTATGAGACAGTCTCAGATTATGTCAGCAGCCGCTTCTATGTGGACACCAATGAAAAAGTGTTCCTGTATGCGCTGCCGGACCGGGTGATACGCATTAATCCGGACGAGACAAAGTATAATAACGGGAGCGAAGATGTCGAGACGGATCATCCTGTCTGGACGATGGAAGGCGAGACGCCGTATATCGCGCTTGACTTTTTGGAGCAGTACAGTCCGATCACAGCCGCTTTCGCAGACAAACCGAACAGAATCCTGATCGTGACACAGTTCGGCGATGTGCAGGCTGCCGATGTAAAGAACGATTCGCAGGTACGCAAGCTGGCAGGCAGGAAGAGCCCGATTCTGACGGAGGTCAAAAAGGGCGATCATCTCGTCTGGATCGACACAGTAGATGACTGGTATCATGTCCGCACAGATGACGGTTTTATCGGGTATATTCCGCAGAAGGATGTCACCAAGCTCAAGAGTGAGAAGACGTCATGCGCTTATGTTGAGCCTGAAGTACAGCATAACCTGATGGACAAGAAGATCTGCCTCGCCTTTGACAACGTGACCAACACGACAGCCAACGGTCTTTTAGAAGACCGCTTGACCAATACCAAGGGCATCAATGTGATCGCCCCGACATGGTTCTCGGTGGCTGATGTGAACGGAACAGTTGATTCGATCGCCACTCCGGAGTATGTTGAGATGGCACACGGCAAGGGGCTGAAAGTATGGGCTACCTTCCGTGATTTTGATTCAGAGAACGGCATCGGTTCAAACGATGAGACCCTGGAGCTGCTCTCGCGCACTTCCGTGAGAGAGAAGATGGTCGATACTGTCGTAAGCCAGGCGAAGAGTGCCGGTGTTGACGGCATCAACGTCGATTTTGAAAAAATAGCTGCTGAGTGCGGTCCGCATTATATCCAGTTTATCCGTGAACTGTCGATCAAATGCCGCGCGGAGGGGCTGGTCTTGTCGGTGGACAACTACGTGCCGAAGGCATATAACGGACACTATGGCAGGAAAGAGCAGGGCGTTTTTGCGGACTATGTTGTCATCATGGGATATGATGAGCATACATACGGATCGGAAGAGGCCGGTTCAGTTGCCTCCTACGACTTTGTCCAGGACGGCATCGAAAAGACCATCACAGACGTTCCGGTTGAGCGTGTGATCAATGCACTGCCGTTCTATACCAGGATCTGGGAAGAGAGCGCGACCGGGCTGACGTTTAAAGCATATGACATGGGCGGCGCGGCGGAAGCTGTTTCAAAGGCCGGCGCTGAGGCGGTATGGGATGATGTTACTCATCAGGATTATGCCGAGTGGTCAAGTGATGATACGACTTATAAGGTCTGGCTTGAGAATGCCGCTTCGATCAAAGATAAACTGGACCTCATGAGTGGTTATGAACTGGCGGGTGTCGGAGGCTGGAGACTCGGCCAGGAGACATCGGATATCTGGCCCTTAATTGCAGAATACTTGACGAAATAACAGGAGATTAGAGAGTTTGCGCATCAGACATATCGCTGGAAGTGATGAGGAGGTAGCCTCCTGTCCGGTCGTCGTGCCGCGTGAGCGCGCCGCAACAAAGGACTGGCAGGAGATTTTTGGAAATGATCATCCGATCCGGTTAGAGATCGGGACGGGAAAAGGTCAGTTCATCATCGAGATGGCCAAGCAGAATCCGGACGCTAATTTCATCGGTATCGATTTATTTACCGATGTGCTGTGCCGCGCAGTTCGCAAGTGGACGCGCGATCCGGCGGCGCCTGACAATATGCGTCTGGTCATCTGGGATGCAGCGACCATTGAAGAAATGTTTCGTCCCGGACAGGTCGACCGGATCTATCTCAACTTCTCGGATCCCTGGCCCAAACCGCGTCACGCAAAAAGGCGATTGACATCGCCTTCTTTTCTGTATAAATTCTCAGAAGTTTTAACTGAAGGCGGCAAGCTTGAATTCAAGACGGACAATGCCGATCTGTTTACATATTCACTTGAGCAGTTCGACTTAAGCCCCTGCTTTGAGATCGAAGCGTTCACGCGTGATCTGCACGCTGATGAAGAGATGAATCAAGGCAATATTATGACGGAATATGAGGAGAAGTTTTCAGAGAGGGGAACTGCTATATGCAAGCTGATTGCAGTGAAAAAATGATTGTTTTCGGAGTGGATATCGGCGGAACGATCACAAAGCTCGGCGTTTTTAAGCGCGGAGGCGAGATGCTCGCCCGTCATGTTTTTCCGACCGGCTCCAAAGAGGACGGGGGCGTCCTGGAAGTTGTCGCAGACAAGATCCGTGAGGTCTTAAGCCGCGGATCGATCACGGCAGACGATGTAGCCGGTATCGGAGTCGGTGTTCCCGGTATCGTGACCAAGGGCGGTGTCGTTGTGGAATGCGCCAATATCGATCTGAAAGAAGTGTATCTGCAGGAAGAATTTGGCAAGTTGCTGCCGGAGATCCAGGCACCGGTCAGAGTTGGCAATAACGCCAATGCCGCTGCACTCGGAGAGATGTACAAAGGCGCGGGGAAAGGCCGTGAAGATATCGTGATGGTCACAGTCGGCACAGGACTTGGCGCCGGTATTATTCTGAACGGACAGATCGTGACCGGGTATCACGGCTCAGCCGGAGAGATCGGTCACCTCATGGTAAATGAAGAAGAGACAGTTCCATGCGGATGCGGACACTACGGATGTCTGGAACAGTATATAGCCGCTCCCGGCATTGTCAGGGCTGCCCAGCAGCTTTTGAAAGAGCATCCTGAGATACCTAGCCCCCTGAGGTCTTACTCAGGTGGCGGAGCGGAAGAAGACCTGACGCTTCCGGTCGGTATCGTACCGCCTCCTATGACAGTTGAGGCTGTTTTTGATGCGGCGCATAACGGAGATGAGATCGCAGAGTTCGTGATCGGCAGAGCCAGCACCATGCTCGGAAAAGCACTGGCTTTTGTCGCAGACTTTGCGGCGCCTGAAGTGATTATCCTGGGAGGAAGAGTCTCTCGAGCAAGCGCTTTGATGCTTGACAGCGTGACAGACTCTTACAAACGGTTTGTTTACCCGGCTCTCGCCGGTATTCCGATCCGCCTCGCAGCGCTCGGCTCTGATGCCGGGATGATCGGCTGCGATTATATGATTGAACAATGTCTTTACGGCGATAAACCGTAATTAAGGAGGTAACCTATGAAAAGATTGATGACAGGCGATGAGGCGGTCGCCAGAGGCGCCTGGGAGGCAGGTGTGCGCTATGCCAGTGCTTATCCCGGTACACCGTCCACGGAGATTCTGGAGAATCTCACGACCTATGAAGAGATCCAGGCCGAGTGGGCGCCGAATGAAAAGACCGCCATGGAGTCAGCCATCGGTGCGTCTATAGCAGGTGTGCGCAGCATGGTTTCCATGAAGCATGTCGGCATGAATGTCGCGGCAGATCCTATGTTTACATGGGCCTATATGGGCGTCAACGGCGGCAATGTCATCGTGACAGCCGATGAGCCGGGTATGTACTCGTCTCAGAACGAGCAGGATAACCGCAATTATGCCAAAGCGGCGAAGCTGGCTATGTTCGAGCCGTCTGACTCGCAGGAATGCCTGGACATGATGAAGGCTGCCTTTGACCTGTCAGAGGAGTATGACACGCCGGTCATTCTCCGTATGACGACCCGTATCTGTCATTCCAAGTCGATCGTCGAGACAGGTGCACGCAAAGACGTTGACATCAAAGACTGGGCACCCAATCCAGCCAAATATGTCTGCCTGCCGGCCATGTCACGCAACATGCGTGTCAAGATGGAAGAGCGCTTTGCGAAGCTTTCTGCTTACAGTGAGACATCCCCCTATAACAGGGCTGAGTATACGGACGGAGCGAAGATCGGTGTGATCGCATCGGGCGTCTGCTATTTCTATGGACGCGAGGTCTTCGGCGAGGATGCCTCCTATTTGAAACTCGGCTTTACCAATCCGCTGCCGATGCAGCTGATCAAAGACTTCTGCAGCAAAGTGGACAAAGTCTATATTTTAGAGGAGAATGACCCGTACATCGAGGAGGCTGTCCAAAGAGCAGGCGTTTCCTGTGAGATCTTCGGTAAGAATATTTTCCCGCCTTACGGTGAAATGACACCGGATGTCATTCGCAAGGCGGCGTTCGGACAGACACTTGATACGATCGACTTTGACCGCAGCAAGCTGATCGGCAGAGCACCGGCATTTTGCGCAGGCTGTCCGCACCGCGGATTATTCTACCGACTCGGAAAACGCAAGGACATCATGATCAGCGGTGATATCGGATGCTATACGCTGGGAGCAGGCAAGCCGTTTAAGGCAATGGATACGACTGTCTGTATGGGTGCGAGCATCTCACTCGGTCACGGTGCACAGCGCGCTTTCGACATGGGCGATACAGGCAGGAGAGTCGTCACCGTTATCGGCGATTCAACCTTTTTCCACACAGGTGTCAATTCTCTGATGAACACCGTCTATAACGGTACAAATACAATCAATATCATCCTAGACAACCGTATCACCGGCATGACCGGCCATCAGGACAACCCCGGCACAGGCTTTACAGCGCAGGGCGATCCGACGACGCTTATCGACATGGAAGAGCTTGTGCGCGCCATCGGCGTGAAACATGTGAAAGTGATCGATCCGAATGACCTGAGAGCTGTTGACAAAGCGCTCGATGAATGTCTCGCGCTCGATGAGCCGTCTGTGATCATCACACGTTGGCCTTGTGTGTTAAAGAAGTTCTCGCAGGCTGATCTGGATGAGTTTGACGATCTGTTCAGTACGCGTGATGTGGTCGATCCGGATAAATGTATCGGCTGTAAGAAATGTCTGACCGTCGGATGTCCGGCGCTGAATTATCACGCAGAAGAGAAGAAGGCATTCATCCTGCCGGATCAGTGTGTCGGCTGTGATGTATGTGAACAGGTCTGTCCTGTTGGCGCGATCAGGAAGGAGGTGTGGTGATGGAGACAAAAAGCATTCTGTTAGTAGGTGTCGGAGGTCAGGGCACGATTCTTGCCAGCAAGATCCTGACGACCGGTCTGATGGAAGCGGGCTACGATGTGAAAATGAGTGAGATCCACGGCATGAGCCAGCGTGGCGGCAGCGTCTCCTCACAGGTTCGCTACGGCGATCAGGTCTTCTCTCCGGTTATTGAGAAGGGCGCGGCGGATATCGTCGTTGCCTTTGAGCAGATGGAGGCACTTCGTGCTCTCGAATACCTGAAAGCAGACGGGGCACTTGTCGTCAATACACAGAAAATCGATTCAATGTCAGTCATCGTCGGTGACGAGCAGTATCCGGACGATGTGCTCGATGAGATCGGAAAACATGTGCAGGAGAAGGCGATCGACGCGACATCCATCGCACAGAGCCTGGGTAACAGTAAGGCAGCCAATGTCGTACTGCTCGGGACGATCATCAAGGCGATGGGGCTGGAACACATCGACTGGGATAAGATTCTTGAAGAGAATATCAAAGCCAGGTTTGTAGACCTGAATAAAAAGGCGCTGCGCGCCGGTATGGAGGCAGTATCATGATTTCAAAGAAAATGAAGCGCTTTGAAGATAACAGTTCGGCAGTGCGTGCCATGTTCGAGGAGGGTGTCAAACTCCGTGAGAAGTATGGCGCGGAAAATGTCTATGATTTCTCTCTCGGCAATCCGAATGTACCGGCGCCTGAAGAGGTTAAAGAGGCGATTATCGATCTGCTTGACAGCGAAAAAGAACTGGTTCTGCACGGCTATATGAATAACGCCGGATTCCCGGATGTGCGTGAAGCGATCGCGCAGTCGATCAATAAGCGGTTCGGGACATCCTTCACAGGCCGTAATATTGTTATGACAGTCGGCGCGGCGAGCGGCCTGTGTGTCGTGTTCAGAATGATCCTGGATACGGACGATGAAGTGATCTGCTTCGCGCCGTATTTCCTCGAGTACGACAACTATATCTCCAACTTCGATGGCAAGACCGTTACGGTCGATCCGGATACCGAGAATTTCCAGCTCAATCTGGAAGATTTTGAGAGTAAGATCACAGAGAGAACCAAAGCGGTCATTCTCAACAATCCGAACAACCCGACCGGTGTTGTCTACACCGAGGAGACCATCAAGAAGCTTGCGGCGATCCTGGAGAAGAAGCAGGCGGAACTCGGAACAGTGATCTATCTGGTTTCAGATGAGCCGTACCGCGAACTTGCCTATGACGGCGTTGACGTACCGTATCTGACCAAGTACTATGCCAATACGATCGTCGGC
>JAFWDW010000176.1 GCA_017515965.1 Lachnospiraceae bacterium | reverse complement strand
GCTGTAAACGGTTCCCCGCTCTCCTCATCGATCATCATATCAGAGTTGCCGTGATCGGCGCAGAGGAACATCTGTCCACCGACTTCTTTGATGGCTTCGACTGTTTTTCCGACGCACTCATCAACCGCTTCAACAGCCTTGATCGCTGCTTCCAGCACACCGGTGTGTCCCACCATATCGGAATTGGCAAAATTGATAATGATCACATCGTACTCCAGTGATCTGATCGCCTCACACAGTTTATCGCATACACCGTAGGCGCTCATCTCAGGCTGCAGGTCATAGGTTGCAACCTTCGGTGAAGGAATAAGGAATCTGTCCTCTCCCGGGTTGGGCGTTTCGACACCGCCATTAAAGAAGAACGTCACGTGCGCATACTTTTCCGTCTCAGCGATCCGCGCCTGCTTTAAGCCCAGCGATGAGATATACTCACCCAGTGTATTGACGATCTCTTCTTTCGGAAAAGCGACAGTTTTATTCGGGATAGTCGCGTCATAATCCGTAAAACAAACGTAGGTGGTCTTTACTCTCTCACCGCGGTCGAATCCGTCAAACTCGTCACAGCAGAAACAGCGCGTGATCTGGCGCGCTCTGTCCGGTCTGAAGTTGAAAAAGATAATGGAATCGCCTTCGCGGATGGTCGCGGTCGGATTGCCATTTTCGTCAGTCACAATCGTCGGCAAGACAAATTCATCCGTTGTGCCGGCATCATATGACTGCTGCATAGCATCGTGGCCTGTCGGCGCCGTCTCACCAATTCCCTTGGTCAGCGCATCATAAGCCTTCTTTGTTCTCTCCCAGCGGTTGTCACGATCCATGGCATAATAACGTCCGGCTACGGAGGCTATTTTACCCACGCCGATCTCTTCGCATTTTGCCTCCAGTTCTTCCACATAACCCCTGCCTGACTCGGGCGGTGTGTCGCGTCCGTCCATAAAGCAATGAATAAATACTTTTGAAAGTCCCTGTCTTTTGGCAAGTTCAAGTAATCCGTAAAGATGTTCCTGATGCGAATGAACACCGCCGTCAGATACGAGCCCATAGAAATGAATAGCCGTATCATTTGCTTTGGCGTTTTCGCAGGCACGGAGCAATTCCGGATTGTTAAAGAAATCTCCGTCATCAATTGCTTTGGAAATCTTTGTCAGATCCTGATAGACAATTCTTCCGGCACCCATGTTGAGGTGTCCGACCTCTGAGTTGCCCATCTGACCGTCAGGCAAGCCTACAGCAAGACCGCTGGCATAGCCTTTGACAAACGGATAGTCTCTTTTCAGTCCGTCGACTACCGGTGTGTCAGCCATCGCAATCGCATTACCGTGCGTCTCTTCCCGCAGTCCGTATCCATCCAGGATCATGAGTACAGTTGGTTTTTTTGTCATTGAATTCCGTTCCTCCATAAAACAGGGCGCCGCATACTGAGACGCCCCTTAACACTCGTCGTTTATCGATCAGTTGTCCTGTTTAATCAGCTTCGACGCTTGTAAAATCAAACTTCGTCACATCAAACAGACCGACATCTGTGATCTTCAGTTCCGGAATAACCGGCAGTGACATGAAGCTCAGCGTGATGAACGGATCAATACCGTCTCTGATCCCAAGCACATTGTTTGCGATGTCATGCATCTTATCAAGCTGTGCAGCGACTACCTCGCCCGGTTCAGTCGTCATCAGACCACCGATCGGCAAAGCCATGCGTTCGAGCACTTCACCATCCTTCACCAGGACAATACCACCGCCCTGTTCCTTGACCGCCTGAACTGCTAACTCCATATCATCATCATTGACGCCAACGACGACAACATTGTGAGAATCATGCGCTATGGTCAATGCTAATGCGCCCTGCTTGATTCCGTAATCCGAAAGGAAACCGCAGGCAACATTACCTGTGTTGTGATGACGCTCGACAATGGCGATCTTCGCGCAGTCGATGCTGGGATCAAAAACGAATTCTCCCTGATCATCAAGTTTGATATCCATGACTTTATTGCCGGTGACAATTCCGCCTGTCAGAATCTGAATAGTTTTAACGCGGTTTGACTTTAGGTTCATCTTAAGCTTTTCTTTTGAGAAGCCGCTGATATTGACAGAACCCGTCAGCATTGCAGGATTGAAATGCTTAGTCTCGGGCAGATACTTTCCGTCCTTAGCGACCAGTTTACCTTCGATCCATGTCTGGCTTGCATTGAAATCTTTCAGATTGTCCATCAGAACGAGATCAGCGCGGTATCCCGGTGCGATAGCGCCGCGGCCTTCAAGCTTCCAGCACTCTGCCGCGTTGATCGTGGCCATCTGGATCGCTGTGATTGGGTCAATACCGAGCTCAACGCACATCTTCAGGTGACCGTTGACATGCCCTTCTTCGAAGATCGTCTTCGGCTGTCTGTCATCCGAACAGAGCAGACATCTGCGGCTGTTAGTGCTGTTGACTGCACATGCAAGATTCGGAAGGTCATGGCAGGCTGATCCCTGACGCAGGATAATATACTCACCATTCTCAAGTCTGTCATTGAGTTCTTCGACATTGGAGCACTCATGATCTCCACGGATTCCGGCAGCTGAATAAGCATTCAGATCTTTTCCCTTGATAGCCGGTGCATGTCCGTCGATAATCTTTCCAAAACGTTTTGCAACCATCAGTTTGTCAAGCACTTCATCATCAGCCTGAATGACACCAACGAAATTCATAAATTCTCCGAGACCGAGAATGTTCGTGAACTGCATAGGTCCTTTCATCGTCTGAGCGTCGATAATAGCGCCCGAATGTTCAAACGGTGTCGCAGGTACACAGGAAGGAAGCATGTATTTAACACTGAGGGCTGTATTCTTGGTAGCATTCATCATATAGTTCAAGCCGTTGATACCTGCTACATTGACGATCTCATGCGGGTCCGCAATAACCGTGGTCGTTCCCAGCGGGACAACCAGCTTGCCGAATTCTTCAGGAGAAAGATGTGAGGACTCAATATGAATATGCGAATCGATCAAGCCGGGAATGGCATACTGACCTTTGGCATCAATTTCCTCAACGCCCTCATAGTCTCCGACGCCGGCAAACTCCTCGCCAACTATGGCGATATTGCCTTCCATAATCTTGCCGGAAAACACATTGACAATTTTTGCATTTTTAATGACGACATCCGCTTTTTCACGGCCGGCTGCGACATCAATCAATCTTTTTAATCCAGCTTTATCCATAGTATTACTCCTTAGTATTACTCCTTTGAGAATCTATCATTACGCGTTGACAATTGCGCCGAAATCGGCTTTGAGCGAAGCGCCGCCGACAAGGCCTCCGTCGATATCAGCCTGTGCAAAGAGATCTGAAGCTGTCTTAGTATTGACAGATCCGCCGTACTGGATGCGAATCGCCTCGGCTGTCTCTTCGCCGTACAATTCGCAGATGCATACGCGGATAGCTGCGCAGACTTCCTGTGCCTGCTCCGTTGTAGCAGTCTTGCCGGTTCCGATCGCCCAGATCGGTTCATAGGCGATGACCATGGATGCAGCCTGTTCAGCTGTAACTCCAAGCAGACCTACCTTAACCTGCTGGCGGATAAAGTCCATCGTGATCCCCTGTTCCCTCTGGTCGAGCGATTCACCGACACACATGATCGGGATCAGGTCGTACTCGAAAGCTTTCAGCACTTTTTTGTTGATATCCTCATTTGTCTCTTTGAAATATTCGCGTCTTTCCGAATGGCCGATAATGACATATTTAACGCCTGCATCGACCAGCATACCGGGTGCCGTCTCACCTGTATAAGCACCTTTATCCTCAAAGTACATGTTCTCAGCGCCTACTTTAATATTTGTACCGGCAGCCGCCTCTACAACAGGGATAATATCGATGGCCGGAACGCAGAAAACAACATCGACATCATCGTTCTTGACCAGAGGTTTTAACTCTTCAACTAACGCGACCGCCTCTGTAGGCGTCTTGTTCATCTTCCAGTTGCCGGCTACAATTCTTCTTCTTCCCATTGTAATCAACCTCCGATCTTATTTATCATCCGCTGCGGCTACGCCCGGAAGCTCTTTTCCCTCAAGGAATTCAAGCGATGCACCGCCGCCTGTAGAAATATGTGACATCTTATCTGCAAAACCCATCTGGTTGACTGCAGCAGCCGAATCTCCGCCTCCGATGATCGTGACAGCATCCGTATCAGCAAGCGCCTGCGCCACAGCACGGGTTCCATCTGCAAAATTGCTCATCTCGAAAGCGCCCATCGGGCCGTTCCAGACGACTGTCTTGGCATTGGCAACAGCCTCGGCATAAAGAGCCGCAGTCTTAGGGCCAATATCAAGTGCGATCCATCCGTCCGGTGTCTCGCCTGCATCTGCCGTCTTCTTGTTGGCATTATTGTCAAAGGCGTCAGCGATAACATCATCAACAGGAAGCAGCATCTTAACGCCGTTATCTTCGGCTTTTTTCAGCATCTTCAGCGCATAATCGATATAATCATCTTCACACAGCGAACTGCCGATCTTACCGCCCTTTGCTTTGACAAAAGTGTACGTCATAGCACCGCCGATCAGAAGGGTATCCACTTTATCGAGCAGTCTGTCGATGACATCCAGCTTGCCTGAGATCTTGGATCCGCCGAGAATTGCGACAAAAGGACGCTCCGGATTCTCAATAGCATTACCCAGGAAGTCGATCTCTTTCTTCATCAGATAACCGACTACGCAAGTGTCAACATATTCGGTCACACCGACATTAGAGCAATGTGCGCGGTGAGCTGTACCGAAAGCATCGTTGACATAGACATCACACAGTGACGCGAGCTCTTTGCTGAGAGCCTCTCCGTTCTTTGTCTCTTCAGCGCGGTAGCGTGTGTTTTCCAGAAGCATTACCTGGCCGTCTTCAAGAGCTGCAGCTGCCTTCTTTGCATTTTCTCCAACCACTTCGTCATCGGCTGCAAAGACTACTTCCTGTCCTAACAGCTCAGATAATCTAACAGCGACCGGAGCCAGAGACATTTCCGGTACTGGATTGCCTTTCGGACGTCCAAGGTGAGAACAAAGAATCAGTCTTCCTCCGTCAGCGATCAGTTTCTTGATCGTCGGGAGCGAAGCCACGATACGGGTGTCATCCGTAATTTTGCCGTTGTCGAGCGGTACATTGAAATCGCAGCGCACCAATACGCGCTTTCCTTTGACATTGATATCATCAACTGTTTTTTTATTTAGCATAATGCCTCCTAACTTAAACACAGGGGTTCGGCCATCATGACCGAACCCCCCATTAAGCAAAATTAAAGTGTCGTGAAGTATTTGATCGTGCGGAGCATCTGTGATGTGTATGATGCTTCGTTGTCATACCAGGAAACAACCATGACTTCTGTCAGACCGTCGCCGCAGGGATTGCAGAGTGTCTGAGTAGCATCGAAGATTGATCCGTGAGTATCGCCGATGATATCGCTGGAAACGATCGGATCCTCGTTGTAAGCCAGTGTCTCATTCGCGCACTTCTTAACGGCTTCATTGACCTGTTCAGCAGTAACTTCGCCCTCGACAACAGCTGTCAGGATCGTAGTTGAGCCGGTCGGTACCGGAACACGCTGTGCAGAGCCGATCAGCTTGCCCTTAAGCTCGGGAATAACCAGGCCGACAGCCTTTGCAGCACCGGTTGTCGTCGGAACGATATTGACAGCGCCAGCACGTGAACGGCGGAAGTTTGTTCCATGCTGTTTGTCAAGGATCTCCTGATCGCCTGTGTAAGCGTGAACTGTTGTCATAATACCGCTCTTGATCGGCGCAAAGTCATTGAGTGCTTTCGCCATCGGAGCAAGGCAGTTTGTCGTGCAGGAAGCAGCAGAAACGATCTGATCTTCAGCTGTCAGTGTCTCATGGTTTACATTGTAAACGATCGTCTTCAGATCGCTGCCTGCCGGTGCGGAAATGATAACCTTCTTTGCGCCGGCCTTGATATGAGCCATAGCCTTCTCTTTAGAGGTATAGAAGCCTGTACTCTCGACAACAGCGTAGACATCCAGCTCGGCCCACGGGCACTCTGAAGCATCCTTGCAGGCAGAGATCGGAATCTTGTGACCGTCGACGATCAGATTGTGATCATCAAAAGAAACCTTGTCATAGGCGTCGAATTTTTTCTGACATGAATCATATTTAAGCAGATATGCCATCATCTCAGGTGAGCACAGATCATTGATGCCAACGATCTCATAACCATCCCAGGCATACAGCTGTCTGAAAGCCAAACGACCGATTCTACCGAAACCGTTAATTGCTACTTTAATTGCCATATTTTTTCCCTCCTATTTGCATATGAATATAGTAGACCACTTTTCTGTTTATTTTATCATGAGCAAACGGTTGAAACAAGTAAAAGCCGATGAATAATTCTAATGTTTTTCAAAACAAATGAGAAAAGGCCGGCTGTATTCTGCCGGCTCTGTTAATCATTTACAGTTCAATAATGCCTCCGCCCAGGACATAGCCATCATCGTCATACAGGACAAGAGACTGTCCCGGTGTAACAGCCCTTTGAGGCTCATCAAAGACACAGGTCAGTTCATCCTCTCCGCTTCTGAAAGCGTATCCTGCTGCTCCTTTGTGGTTGTACCGTATTTTAGCTGTGACGCGCTGACCGGGCTCCTTATCAAATTCCTGAACGGCCATCATAGATATCGAACGCGCGATCACAGTATTCTGTGTTTTATCCTCTCCTATCACCACTTCATTTGTGTCAGGTCTGATCTCACGCACATAAACCGGCTTACCCATAGACAAACCAAGCCCTTTGCGCTGTCCCACAGTATAATGCGTAATGCCTTTATGTGAACCCAGGATCTCTCCCTTTACATTGACAAAATGGCCCGGCTGATCCGGCTGGTTTGTATAATGACGTATAAACGCGGCATAGTCCCCGTCCGGAACAAAACAGATATCCTGGCTGTCCGGTTTGTGTGATACAGGCAGGCCTGCTTCCTCTGCAATACGTCGTATCTCCTCTTTGTTATATTCACCGACCGGCATCAGTGTGTGAGCGAGCTGATCCTGTGTAAGGCTGTAAAGCGCATATGTCTGATCCTTCTGATTTGAAGGTGAACTGCGAAGAGCATATCTCCCGTTGGGATATCTCTCTATGGAGGCGTAATGACCTGTAGCGATGTAATCGGCACCTATGGCCATTGCCTTATTTAAAAGTGCCTGCCACTTGACAAGCCGGTTACAGACGATACAGGGGTTTGGTGTTCTCCCTCTTTTGTACTCTGAAACGAAATCGGAAATGACAGTTTTCTCGAAGACATCACGGAAATTCATGACATAATGCGGAATATTGATGATGGCTGCCACCGCTTTCGCATCCTGGGCAGCAGCAAAGCCGCAGCACCCATTCTCTGCGCTTTCTGTCAGAAAACCGGACTGCGGCCAAATATCCATGGTGACACCTATGACATCATAGCCCTTCTTTTTTAAAAGAAGAGCTGCTACAGAGGAATCTACGCCGCCGGACATACCGACAACGACTTTTCCTTTAGCTCCTGCCACTGATCAATACTCCTCGTCATCCTCTTCTTCACTAATATCACTCTTGGGCTTTGAGAGGCCTTCGATTTTGATGCCGTTCTTCTCAGCATAATCCCAGAGAGCCGCATGGATCGCCTCTTCTGCAAGCAGAGAACAGTGCACTTTGATCGGCGGAAGTCCGTCCAGCGCTTCCATAACGGCTTTGTTTGTCACCTCGAGAGCTTCCTGGATGGTCTTTCCTTTGACAAGCTCAGTCGCCATACTGCTTGTAGCCACGGCCGCACCACAGCCAAAAGTCTTAAACTTGCAATCCTGAATCACACCGTTATCGTCAATATCAAGATACATACGCATGATATCGCCGCATTTAGCATTGCCGACAGTGCCAACACCGCTCGCGTTTTCGATCTCACCGACATTTCTGGGATTCTGAAAATGATCCATTACTTTTTCTGAATACATGGCTGTTTCCTCCTGGCCTTATTTCTTCTGTTTCTTTACAAAATCTTCATACAGCGGTGACATACTTCGCAGCTGTGCTACGATCTCTTTTAATGCATCAACTGTATAATCGATATCATCCATCGTCGTTTCATCTGAAAGGGTCAGCCTGACTGATCCGTGCGCGATCTCGTGCGGCAGGCCGATACCCAGCAGCACGTGTGAGGGATCAAGTGATCCGGAAGCGCATGCCGAACCGCTGGAAGCACATATGCCCTTCATGTCGAGCATGATCAGCATCGATTCGCCTTCAACAAACTGAAAACTGAAATTCACATTATTCGGAAGACGATTCGTGCGTCCGCCATTTAAGCGGCTGTACGGTATCTCTGCCAGCACTCTGTCGATCATATGATCGCGCATGGCGATCTCCTTCTCATTCCACTCAGCCATATGAGCATGAGCGATCTCTGCTGCTTTTGCCATACCGATAATACAAGGCACATTTTCGGTGCCGGCGCGGCGCTTTCTCTCCTGCGCTCCGCCGTGGACAAAAGAACGGATCTTCACGCCGGTACGGATGTACAGAAATCCGATGCCCTTGGATCCGTAAAATTTATGACCGCTTGCACTCATCATATCAATATTGTATTCATCGACATTGATCGGTACGTGGCAGTACGCCTGAACAGCATCCGTATGGAACAGAATACCATTCTCATGAGCCAGTGCGCCGATCTGTTTGATCGGCTGAATCGTACCGATCTCATTGTTGGCAAACATCACTGATATCAGGATCGTGTCCGGACGGATAGCTGCCTTAAGTTCATCCATTTTGATGACGCCATTCTCATCGACATCGATATAGGTGATCTCAAATCCCTTTTTAGCCAAATAATCACACGTATGCATGATCGCGTGATGCTCGATCCTGCTCGTGATGATATGCTTGCCTTTCGTTTCTCCGAGAAGCTCTGCTGTGGCCTTGAGTGCCCAGTTATCTGAAGCCGATCCTCCGGCAGTAAAATAGATCTCCTTGTCTTTTGCACCGATCGTATCGGCAATCTGCCTGCGGGCTTTCGAGATCGCATCTTTATTGTGTGAAGCAAAACCGTAAAGGCTCGAAGGATTTCCGTAGTATTCTGTAAAATACGGAAGCATTGCCTCAACGACTTCCGGTGCAGTCTTTGTCGTTGCTGCATTATCAAGGTAAATCATCTTGCTCATTACTTAAATCTCCTTTTTCCTTATTTCTGACAGGCACAGACAGCGCCCGGTTGTTTTTCTTCGTTTTCGGGAATCTTGGCAACCAACTCAGCAAGTGAAATACCGTCCACCGCCTGATTAATACTTTCGTTAACCTTTTGCCAGACATACTTAGCTACACAGACACCCGAGTTTTCACAGGCCGCTTCAGAGTCAACGGAACAATCGACCGGATTCAGGTTTCCTTCAACTGCACGCAAGATGTCGCCGACTGAAATATCTGCGGCATCTCTCGCCAGGCAATAGCCGCCTGTCGACCCCCGGCAGCTTGTAATAAGATCCGCTTTTTTCATCTTTGTCATCAACTGCTCGAGATAACGTTCAGAGATCTCTTCGCTTCGGGCAATCACAGACAACGGGACCGGCGTCTCACCTCCGTGTGATGCCAGCTCGATCATAGCTCTTAACCCATAGCGTCCTTTTGTAGACATTTTCATGGAATGATCACCTATCCAATTCCTATTATTTTATATCCTATCGATTTAGTAGTATTTCTTCCTTGCATAATATAACACCGCCCGAAGGCGGTGTCAATATTATATGGTTTAGTTTTTGATTTATTTCAGATCATCCAGGAACTGACTCAGGCGACCAAGACCTTTCTTGATGTCATCATCGGAGATCGCATAGGACAGACGGAAGCACTCCGGAGCGCCGAAGTCTGCACACGGAACGATCACGACGTGATAATCTTCGATCAGGATCGCTGCCGCATCTGCTGCAGATTCGATCTTCTTTCCCTTGTACTCTTTGCCGAACGCATCGGAGAGATCAACAAAGTAATAGAACGCTCCCTGCGGCTTAACAAACTTGACATACTTCATCTCGCTCAGAAGATCGCCCATCAGATTGCGGCGTCTCTCAAATGACTTGCGCATCTCTTCCACTTCTTCCTGCGGGCCTGTCAGCGCTTCAAGCGCGGCCTTCTGTGTGATGGAGTTGACATTGGATGTCTGGTGGCTCTGGATAGAACCCATGACCTTTGCGATCTCAACAGGTGTTCCGGTGAAGCCGAGTCTCCATCCTGTCATGGCGTAGCTCTTGGACAGACCGCTGCAGGTGATGGTTCTCTTATAGATCTCATCTCCCAGCGAGCCAATGCTCACGTGCTCAGCACCGTCATAGACAAGATACTCATACATTTCGTCAGCAACTACATAGAAATCCTTCTCGATCGCGACCTTTGCAATAGCCTCGAGCTCATCTTTTGTGTAAACCATACCGGTCGGATTGCTCGGTGTGCAAAGAATAAGTGCTTTAGTATTTTCTGTGCAGGCAGCTGCGATCTGCTCAGCTGTAGCTTTATAGCCTGTGGACGCATCTGTTTTGATATAAACAGGTGTGCCGTCGCAAAGCTTAACTGTCTCCGGATATGTCAGCCAATACGGAGCGGGGATGATCACTTCATCGCCCGGATTTAAGATAGCCTGGAACACGTTGCACAGGCTGTGTTTTCCACCATTGGAAATCACAATCTGATTCGGCGCGTAATCAAGGTTGTTGCGCTCCTTGAACTTTTTGCATACCGCTTCCTTAAGCTCTACGGTACCCGGAGCCGGTGTATATTTTGTGAAGCCGTCATCAAGGGCTTTCTTAGCAGCGTCTTTGATGTTTGCAGGTGTATCAAAATCGGGCTCGCCAGCGCCGAAACCTACGATATCAATACCCTCTGCCTTCATAGCCTTTGCCTTCGCTGTGATCACCAGTGTTGAAGACGGTTTTACCTGTGTTGCTTTCCTGGATAACTCTAATGACATTTTAACTGTACTCTCCTTTCGCTTCGTGTGAAACATTTGTCAAACGACACTATTTTGATTATAGTCCATGACATGCCCGTATTCAAGAGGTGAAATCATTAAGCTTTCATAAAAATGAAACGGCAGTTCCGTTAACGGACTGCCGTTTCTTAAGCACATTTTTCAATAACTGAAAATGAAATGTTTAAACCTCACTCTTGAGCTCCGCTTTTGCTGCGATATCAGTGGATTCACCGAGCTTTTCGATTATCTTGGGTTTGCGCTTTGTGATGAGATCATGATTGCGCACACGCCACGGGATGATTCCATCCGGCCGGACGATCAGCATAACAACCAGAATCGCGCCGTAAATCAGCTGCTGGAAATCAGCAAAATCACGAAGCTTTTCGGTGATGATCGCCAAAATGAACGCACCGAGTACAACACCGATGGAGTTGTCCATGCCGCCAAGAATAACCATACAGATCAGCATCAGTGATTTTTGGAAATTGTATGTCGCAGGTCCGGCATAACCTTCGAGTCCGGCAAACAGCGTTCCGGCAAGACCGCAGTAAACACCGCCAATAACAAATGCAAAGAGCTTTGTTCTTGATACATTGATGCCCAGGCAGTCTGCTGCGATCTCATCCTGCGCAACCGTATTCATCGCAATACCTGTCCTGGAGAAATATACGCGCATTGCGATATATGTGCAGAGAACCAGGAACGCGATACAGAGAAGCAAATACGGAATCTGTGGCGACATTCTGATACCGAAAATCGTATAGCGCTTGTACAGTTCAAAGCCGAACAATTTGTAGCGCTGTACACCCGAAAGGCCGTCATCACCGCCGACATACGGCCAGATTCTGACCAGCTCGGTAAAGGCCAGCTGAATCGCCATCGTAACAAGTGACAGATAGTATCCTTTTGTCTTCAGTGTCGGAAGTCCGATCAGAAAGCCGAATACACCGGATAAAACCAGTCCGCCGAGCATGCCGATCCAGGGTGAGAGTCCCATATTGACCGAAGCGATCGCGACGCTGTAGGCACCGATTCCCATGAATGCAGCCGGTGCAAAGTTGGTCATGTCGGTCGATCCCATCTGGAAGTTCAGACCGAGACAGGCTATACCGTAGATAACTGCCAGTGTCGCAATATGCGCAACATAGACATTATCAGTTAAGCTGAACGGATAAATGATACCCAGTATCAGTCCGGAAATCAATGCTGTCTTCTTATGCCTGATATACAGGTCAAATATCTTATTTACTAAATTGTATCGATTCACGAGCAGGATTGCCAGAATCACAACCGCCATAATCGCCAGGCTTACAACGTAGTCAGATATGACTACAAAGTATACCAGGAAAAACAGTATCAGATTGCAGAGGATCACTGCAAACGGTGAATCGAGGAATTTTTTGTTTTTCATAGTGTTCACCTTCCCGTCTTTCTGCTTCATCATTGTCAAACTTTCTCTGCAACCTTCTCGCCGATAATACCTTCAGGCTTGAAGACGATGAAGATGATAACAACGATGAAAGCAATGACGTTCTGGAATTTGGTGCCTCCGGGTATCAGACCGGCTGTAAAGACCTCGACAAAACCGAGAAGCATGCCGCCGATAACCGCACCCCAGGTGCTCTTGAGTCCTCCAACGACCGCTGCCGCAAATCCTTTGGTTCCGTACATTGTACCGCCATCAAACCTTATAATAGTCTGATAGTTGCCAAGCAGGAAACCGCCGATCGCAAGAAGCACGCCGCCGATGATAAATGTCCATCGTATACAGCTCTTGACATTAACGCCGGTCATCAATGCCAGTTCTTTATTCTGTGAAATCGCCTGCATTGAAAGACCTAATTTCGTTTTGTTCAGGAAGAAGAACAAAGCCATCAGGATCAGCGCGACAACGATGATGATGATCAGATTACGTGTCAGTGTCGATCCGCCCGTTGCAATTAACTGTGGCATTGATTGCGGATTTCGTCCTCCGACAACAGTCTTCGGATCGTCAACGCGGACAACGCCCTTAGCAATATTATTAACCACTGGTTGGAAAATCAGTCCCAGGACTTCCTTGATGACAACACCGAGCGCAATGGTTGACAGAAGCGGCATCAGTGCTGATGATTTCTCAAATGGTTTGACCGATATACGGTAAGTGATCAGGCCGAGCACCGCACAGAGGATCGAGGCGACAACCAGCAGGATCAATACCGCGACGATCATCGGTACGGCCTGGAAAACTCCGGCCGACCAAATAATCGTGAACGCTCCGGTGATGGAAAACGCTCCGAAAATCGCGATATCACCGCAACAGAAAACGACCACATCAAGAACACCGAAAAAGAGACAGTATCCGATCGCGACCAATGTGTATGTACAGCCGCACAGGATAGCACTCATTAGTAAGTTCCCGAATCTACTCATCAGGATTATCTCCTTTCGTTTCTAACTACCTCAGGCGGTATCCCGCACCCGCCGGGAGCGGGATACCATCCTGTATAAATGCTTGGAAAATCTTATAGCGTCGTGTCAGATGATTTATTTGCCGGGGAACTTACGTGTGCCGTCAGCATACTCAGAATCATCATAAACCGTCCACTTGCCGTCCTGAACAACGTTCAGATATGCAGCGACAAGTTCTGTCTGTCCGATCTTATCAAAGGTCGTTGTTCCCATGATACCATCGAATTTGCCGTCCTTGATCGCATCGCGCATTGCCTCGGGTGTGACATCATCGCCGCACTCTTTAAGGGCCTGAAGAAGGATCTCAGCAGCAGTATAAGCATACGGTGTATAAGCGCCGATCGGCTCTGAGAAACCGGCTGCCTCATAATCCTCGATGAACTTCTTACCGCCTTCTGTGGACTCAAGAACGATACCGGGCTTGACGACCAGAGCGCCCTCAGCTGCCTCAGCCGGGATCTTCAGGAAGTCTTCTGAATAATTACCGGAGATACCGCAGAACAGAGCGTCAACGCCCTCTTCAAACATCTGCTGTTTCAGCAGGGAACCCTCTGTAACAACGCCGCCCCAGTATACACAGTCAGCGCCTGAACTCTTAACCTTTGTCAGGATCGCACGGAAATCAACTGTACCTTCCTGAACTTCTTCGAAACCGACTTCCTTGAGACCGCGGTCAGCAAGCTCTGCCTTGAACGCCTTGGAGTTGCCCTGGCCATAGGAAGTTGTATCAGAGATGATGAAGACCTTCTCATAACCCATGTCATCAAGAACAGCCTTAGCCAGCGGGACGTTTTCCTGTACGTCCGTCGGAGCAGAACGTGTGATCCACGGATAATTCTCTTCACTTGTCAGATCGGAAGCGATCGCGCCCCAGATCAGCATCGGGATCTCAGCTTCTTTGAAAACAGGAATCGTTGCCTCTGCAACACCACTGTTCCAGTGTCCGGTAGCTGCCACAACATCAGGATCGGAAACGATCTTCTGAGCACCTGCCACACCGGTGGAGGGATCTGACTTGTCGTCGATCTCAATGACTTCGATCGTATAATCAAAATCACCGGACTCATTTGCCTGATCAATAGCAAGTTTGAAAGCGTTACGTGCAGCTGCGCCTTCAGCAGCATTTGCTCCGGTTATCGGAGACAGGAAACCGAGTTTGACAACCTTTCCGTCACCGCCGCCTGATGATCCGCCGCTGCTTCCGCCGCAGCCTGTCAGCACCATACCTGCGATCATACACAGTGTCAAACCAATTGCTAAAATTCTTTTTTTCATGATGTTCCTCCTCATTCGCAGACAGCATGTCTGCTGTATACATGAATGCTTTGTTACCACCTTATGACATAACCGGGTTGTCCAGAATAGCGCTGTCACGAATTGCATCCGGGCTTCCCTCAAAAATGATCTGCCCTTTCTGAATAATGTAACCGTAATCTGAAACGCCCAGTGATTTTACAACATTCTGTTCGACCAGCATGATCGACATGTCGTTTTCTTTATTTAACCTTTTTACAATTCTGAATACTTCATCGACCACGATCGGAGCCAGACCCAGGGACGGTTCGTCCATGATCAGAAGATCCGGTTTGTTGATATACGCCCTTGCAAGCGCCAACATCGTTCTCTCACCGCCGGAAAGCGTTCCGGCTTTCTGCTGAAGTCTGTCTTTTAGAACCGGGAAGGACTCATATGCCTCTTCGAGCCGTTCGCTCAGAACCTTCGGATCGTTGATATTGTAAGCTCCGAGGCGCAGGTTCTTCTCGACCGTCATCTTCGGAAATGTTCCCGTCTCCGCACTCGCGACCTGAATGCCTTTCGCAACTCTCTTATGGGTCGGCATGTTTGTAATTTCCTCACCCTCGAAAGTCATGCTGCCCTGGTCTGCTTTGACCATACCGAGAATCGCTTTAACAAGTGTCGTCTTGCCCGCTCCGTTCGCGCCGAGGATCGTACAGATCTCACCCTCGCGCAGACGGAAGGAGACATCCAGCAGCATCGGAATACGGCCGTAAGATGTGTAAAGATTCTTGACCTCTAACAACAGATCATTTTTACTCATCTTCATCACCTCCTCCGATGTACGCATCGATAACATCCTGATCATTGATGATCTCCTGATACGTGCCTTCCGCGATCTTTTCTCCTGCGTTGAAGACGACAATGGTATCCGGAACTTTCTCCATAACCTGCATATCATGCTCGATGATAATAACAGCGGATCCCTTCATCTTTTCCTTGACCATTTTGATCCCATCCATCATGGTCATCGTCTCTTCATCGTTCAGACCTGCTGTCGGCTCGTCTAAGAGCAGAAGCTTCGGATTGCTCAGCAGAGCTCTGGTGATCTCAATGCGGCGTCTGTCGATATGCGGAATGTTCTTGGCGAGATCATAACGTCTGTCGACAAGCTTAGGATTAAACGTAGACAGCAAATCAAGCGCCCTGTCTAATTGATCGTAGATCTCGTTGTTGACCTTTTTGGGACGGAAGATGCTGTCAAACAGTGAATAATCCTGTGATGTATAACATCCGACAAGAAGATTGTCTGCCACACTCTGCTCCCAGCAAAGACGGCTGGACTGATAGGTCCGCGACATACCTTTCTTGTAGACATCACACGGCTTTAAACCCAGGATATACTCGCCGTCGAGATAAACTTCTCCGGATGTTCCTTTATACCTTCCGTAAATACCGCTGATGATATTCAGGAAAGTGGTTTTTCCGGATCCGTTCGGTCCGATCAGACCTACGATCTTGTTCGGCTCAACGTTGAAATCAACATCCTTAACGGCCCATAATCCGCCAAAGTTAATTGAGATTTTTTTAGTTTCCAACAATGCCATTTGATTTTCCTCGCAAATAATTTCTTAGATTAATGCTCAAACAAATCCTCGATAAATAGTTTTGTCAGTACATTGGACTGTTCTCCTTAATTCAGACAATAACTTGAGACGTGTTATACAGGGGAAATCCCATCCCGGCAACTCTACTTGCCGACGGGATGAAATGCGCTGTCATCCCTGTATGATTAAAAGATAACATCTATATACTTGTGAGTCAATGATACGGAACCTTACAAAAACCTTACACAAATGAAAACAGCTGCTGTACACTTATGTACAACAGCTGTTTTGCTTAAAACTCTGTTTTATTTTGCGTAATCGGTTACCCTTGATTCCCGGATGACATTGACTTTGATCTGTCCGGGATAGTCAAGCGAGTCTTCGATCTCTTTCGAGATATTGCGGGCCATGATCACCATGTCCGCATCGGAGACCTGCTCAGGAACTACCATCACACGAATCTCCCGACCTGCCTGAACGGCAAAGGATTTCTCAACCCCTGTATAATGATCGGCAATCTCTTCCAATTCTTTCAATCTGTTTGTGTATGTCTCTAACGCTTCTCTTCTCGCACCCGGCCGGGCAGCTGATATCGCATCAGAAGCCTGCACGATACAGGCTATCAGCGATTCCGGCTCCACATCGCCGTGATGTGCCTCGACCGCATTGATGATCAGCGGTGATTCCTTGTACTTGCGGCACAGATCCGCGCCGATCGAAATATGCGATCCCTCGACCTCATGGTCAATTGATTTGCCGATGTCATGCAGAAGACCGGCCCTCTTGGCCTGCCGTACATCCAGTCCGATCTCACCTGCCAGAATACCGGAAAGCTGTGCAACTTCGATCGAATGCTTGAGTGCATTCTGTCCGAAGCTGAAACGGTATTTCATGCGGCCCAAAAGCTTGATCAGCTCAGGATGTATGCCGTGTACACCGACTTCAAGTACGGCTTCTTCACCTGCCTCCTTGATCGAGGCATCCACTTCCTTCTTGGCTTTAGCAAGCATCTCCTCAATGCGTGCCGGGTGAATACGTCCGTCGACAATGAGTTTCTCAAGTGCGATCCTGGCGATCTCACGCCGCACGGGATCAAAAGCGGATAAGACAACGGCATCCGGGGTATCATCGATAATAAGCTCGACGCCTGAAAGGCTTTCCAACGCACGGATGTTGCGGCCTTCACGACCTATGATCCGGCCCTTCATCTCATCACTCGGAAGCTGCACGACAGAGATCGTCGATTCGGCCACATGATCAGCAGCGCATCGCTGGATGGCCGTGACAAGGCACTCGCGCGCGTTCTTGTCAGCTTCCTCTTTGGCCAGAGTCTCCTGTTCCTTGATCATCTTGGCCATATCAAGTTTGACATCTTCTTCAACAGATTGAAGTAATTGTTCTTTTGCCTGATCGGAGGTGAGTCCGGAGATTCGTTCCAGTTCCTGTACCCGTTTAGCAGTCAACTCTTTCACGGCTGTTTCACGCCGCTGCAGGTTGGCCTCTCTGTTCTGACACTGCTTCTCTCTCGTCTCAAGTGCATCCAGCTTTCTGTCGACGGCCTCCTCTTTTGATTCAAGCCGTCTTTCCTGCGCCTTCAGCTCCTGTCTGCGCTCGCGGGACTCTTTTTCCAGCTCATTCTTGCTCTTGATCGACTCTTCTTTGATCTCGAGTTTTGCTTCACGGATCTTCTCATCCCGCTGCTTGACAGCATCATCGATGATCTCACGCGCTTTTTTCTTTGCATTGCCGATCTCGGAATCAGCGTCCTTTTTAAGACCGGAAATGGTAAGCGCCCGTACGATCACCGCTGTAGCGACGAGGGCTGCCAGTGCCACAACAACTCCTATAATTGTCTGCACAGGAGCACCTCCTTATGAAATTTTAAGTTGCAAAAAAACCTTCAATGTTTATTGTATGGCGCTGATATCTTTTTGTCAAGATTAAGAGCCGCCATGATTTGATTGTCTTCGCTCCGTCTTTATTGTAAAATATGCCATGGGAAAGGAGTAAAAAATGGCACTGGACGGAATCACTATCGCTGCTTTGACTGAACAGTTCCGGCGGGATCTGGCTGACGCCTATGTGGAGCGTATCATACAGCCCGAATCCGAGCTGATTCAGATCAGTTTTAAGACTGCAACAGGCGTAAAACGTCTGGCCTTAAGCGCCAATGCTTCCCTTCCTTACCTCTATGAGATCTCAGACAATATGACAGCACCTCTGAAAGCCCCTTCATTCTGTATGCTGCTGCGCAAGTATATCGGCAAGGGGAGACTCCTGTCTGTCGAACAGCCATCTATGGAACGTATCATCCGGTTTACGTTCTCTCACATGACAGAACTGAAAGATCAGGATACTGTCATCCTTGTTGCCGAGATGATGGGAAAGCATTCCAATCTGATCCTGATCAGTTCCGGCGGCACGATCCTCGGAGCGATACGACCTGTTTCAGGAAATGTCAGTTCCCTGCGCGAAGTGCTCCCGGGGAGAGATTATTATCTGCCCGAAAGTCTGATCAAACACGATCCTCTGAGAGAAGACTTTTCATCATTCCGGACCAGAGTCTGCAGCCATCCCGGTTCCGTTCACCAGGCGTTGCTGGGTCTGTACGCAGGGATCTCACCTTCGTCAGCCTATGATATCTGCTATCGCAGCCGCATCAACGAAAAACTGTCAGCATCCGAATTGGACGACATGCAGATACAGGCTCTTTTCAATGCGTTTAACTCTGTAATGGACTGTGTGCGTGCAGGAAGATTCGAGCCGTGCATCTGCTATGAAAATGACCGTCCTAAAGATTGCTGCGCGATTATTCCCGCAACTTATCCCGATCATCATATACGCCGCTTCCCGGACATCTCGCAGGCGCTCGAACAGTATTACAGTGAACGCTCTGCACAGACATTTATCCGGCAGAAGTCCTCTGACCTGCGTCAGATCATCACGACTCATCTTGAGCGGGCTAACCGAAAATACAATATTCAGAAAAGACAACTTAAGGATACTGACAAGAAGG
>JAFWDW010000175.1 GCA_017515965.1 Lachnospiraceae bacterium | reverse complement strand
GAAGGCGCAAAAGAGCTCCGGAAGCGCGGCGCCCGCAATGTGATCGTCTCCAGAGGCGGGGACGGCTCTGTCATGGTGACAGAGAACGATGAGGTCTATGTGGAAGGACCGTCGCCCGGAAAGGTGATCAACACCGTGGGCGCAGGAGATTCGATGGTAGCCGGTTTCATCACCGGATATATCAATAAACATGATTACCAATATGCACTGAAACTGGGCGCTGCAGCAGGTTCCGCCACAGCTTGCTCGCCCGGACTCGGAACAAGAGAAGAGATTGAAAGGAGAATGGAACTATGAAAATCAAAGACCTGCTCAAGGCGGAATCCATCGTCATCAACGCACCGGTTGCAACGAAAGATGAAGCCATTGACAAAATGATTGACCTGCATGAGGCGGCAGGCAATCTGAACGACAAAGATGTTTACAAACAGGGTATCTTAAAGCGCGAGAGCGAAGGGACCACGGCAATCGGCGAGGGCATCGCGATTCCCCATTGCAAGAGTGATGCCGTTAAGACTCCGGGCCTGACTGCCCTGACAGTGCCGGAAGGCGTTGACTACGATGCCCCGGACGGCGAGCCGTCGAATCTTCTCTTTATGATTGCTGCACCGATGGACGGTGATCTTCATCTGGATGTTCTGGCAAAGCTGATGACCCTCCTGATGGATATGGATCTGAGAAAGAACCTTCTCGCGGCGAAGAGCGGAGAGGAATTCCTCGATGTATTGAACAAGGCGGAAGCGGATAAGTTCCCGGAGGAAGCAGAAGAAGTGGCAGCTGCTCCGGCAGGCACCTACCGCATTCTGGCGGTTACAGCCTGCCCGACCGGTATCGCACATACTTATATGGCAGCTGAGGCGCTCAATCTGAAGGCTGAAGAACTTGGTATTCCGATCAAGGTTGAGACAAACGGATCAGGCGGCGCTAAGAATGAGCTGACCGCTGAGGAGATCGCAGCTGCAGAGGCGATTATCGTGGCAGCTGACAAGCAGGTTGCGATGAACCGTTTTGCGGGCAAGAAAGTTTACAAGACCAAAGTGGCTGACGGCATCAACAAACCGTAAGAGCTGATCAACAAAGCGCTTTCAGATGACTGTCCGGTTTATGAAGGTACCGGGGCGGTTGAGGAAGCTGCAGGTGCTGCAGACGACGAGAGCTTCGGCCGTAAGATTTATAAGTCGCTGATGAACGGTGTTTCCTACATGCTGCCGTTCGTTATCGGCGGCGGTATTCTGATCGCTTTGGCATTCCTGATCGATGGCCTGACCGGACAACCGATGGACGGCGATTTCGGTTCGCACAATGCGATCGCCGCATTCCTGAAGGGCGTCGGCGGCGTTGCGTTTGGATTTATGCTCCCGGTCCTTGCCGGATTTATCGCAGAGAGTATTGCTGACCGTCCGGGTCTTGCAGTTGGTTTCACGGGTGGTTCTCTGGCGGCGATCGGTGCGACATTTGCGGCACCGGGTGGCGAAGGCACAGCTGTCTCCGGTTTCCTCGGTGCGCTGCTCGCAGGTTTTGTCGCAGGCCTGATCGTCAAGTGCCTCAACAAACTTTTTGCGAAAGCACCTGATTTCATTCAGAGGATGATGCCTGTCCTGATCATACCGCTGCTCGGTATACTCCTGATCGGCGTTGTGATGTGTGCTGTCAATCCGGTTATCGGCATGATCAACAACGGCCTGAGCCGCGCACTTGAGTCAATGGGTAACTCCTCGGCAATTCTGCTCGGTATGGTCGTCGCCGGTATGATGGCGATTGATATGGGCGGCCCGTTCAATAAAGCAGCTTATGTCTTTGGCGTCGGCATGCTTGCAAACGGCAACTACAGCATTATGGCAGCCGTTATGATCGGCGGTATGATTCCTCCGATCGCGATCGCCCTTTCAACGACATTCTTCAAGAACCGCTGGACAGACAATGAGCTGAAATCCGGCCCGGTCAACTACATCATGGGTCTGTGCTTCATTACCGAGGGCGCGATTCCTTATGCAGCGGCTGACCCGCTGCGCGTCATCCCGTCCTGTATCGTTGGTTCTGCAGTCGGCTGCGCACTTTCAATGGCCTTCAAGTGCACACTGATGGCACCGCACGGCGGTATCTTCGTCTTCCCGGTGGTCGGGAATGTGCTCGGATACATTATCGCGCTGGTCGGCGGATCTGTGGTCGGTATGCTGATGCTCGCTGTTTTGAAGAAAAAACAGCCGGCAGCGTAAATTGTAGTACGTCACGTTATTATGGTATAATGAGCCAAATTGATGGCTGACAAACAGAAGGGAGACTGACATGGTATCAAAGACTATGAAATTGGTAAACGCTCAGGGCCTGCATATGAGACCGGCCCAGGTGTTCGCAGCGGAAATGAAGAATTTCGAGTGTGACGTCAATCTGGAATGCAACGGCAAGAAAGCAAACGGCAAGAGCCTGATGATGATCATGGCATGTGCTATGAAGTGCGGCATGGAAGTAAACATCCAGTGTGACGGACCGGATGAAGAGGCAGCGCTCGCAAAGGCTGTTGAGTTGATTGAGTCCGGATTTGGCGAGGACTGATGTCCGGGAGGAACTCATTATGTTAAAAGGTATTGCGGCATCTGAGGGCATCGGCATCGGTAAAGTCATTGTCATCAGAGACCAAGATGTAACATACGAGCAGAAGACGGTTGCAAACCCCGAGGAAGAGGTTAAACGGCTTCATGACGCGGTCGACGAGTTTATGGTGAAAACCGAAAGGCTCGCGGAGGATATGGAAAAATCTGTCAATCCGAAAGAGGCACAGATCATCCGCGGACATATGGAAATGCTCGAAGATCCGTTCATGGTCAGCCAGATGGATGACATGATCAAGGATGAAGGTATGTGTGCGGAAGCTGCAGCCGAGACAGTCCTGAACATGTTCAAAGCAATGTTCGAAGGAGTGGAAGACGAGCTGATCCAGCAGCGCGCTACAGATATTGAGGACATTAAATCACGTCTGCTCAAGATCCTCCTCGGCATAGCAGAAGCGGATCTGAAGACACTTCCTCCGGAAACTGTCCTTGTTGTGGGAGATCTGACACCGTCGATGACGGCAGAACTCAACAAAGACAATGTCGCGGCGATCGTAACCGAGAGCGGCGGTATGACCTCGCATTCGGCGATTCTCTCACGTGCTCTGGAGATCCCGGCAGTCTTAAGCGTTCTGAACGCAACAGCTACGCTCAGGGACGGAGCCACAGTCATCGTGGACGGTTCCAACGGGGTGGTCATCAATGACCCGACTGTCGATGAAGCAGAAGAGTACAAGAAAAAGCAGGCTGAGTATTTCGCGGAGAAAGAGCGCCTGCGCGCCTATATCGGAAAAGAATCACTGACAGCAGACGGTATCAAGAAAGATGTGTTCTGCAATATCGGCAATCCCAAGGACGGCATCAAGGCGAAGGAGAAGGACGGAGAAGGCGTTGGCCTGTTCAGAACAGAGTTCCTGTTCATGGACCGCGACAGTGTCCCGAATGAAGAGGAGCAGTATGAGGCTTACAAGAAAGTCTGTGATACGCTCGCGAACAAGACTGTCATTATCCGCACGCTCGATGTCGGCGGAGACAAAGAGATTCCGTACATGAATCTTCCGAAGGAAGAGAATCCGTTCCTCGGCTACAGGGCAGTACGCTACTGTCTGCAGAACAAAGATCAGTTCAGTCTGCAGCTGCGTGCGCTGATCCGTGCTAACGCGGATACGAGCGGCAACCTGTGGATCATGGTGCCGATGATCACGACTGTCAGTGAGTTCAAAGAGGTGAAAGCCTTCGTAGAAGAACTGGCGGCAGAGCTTGATATGCCGGTTCCGAAAGTCGGAACGATGGTGGAGACGCCGGCGGCATTCATGATCGCGGACAAGCTGGCAAAATACTGTGATTTCTTCAGTATCGGAACCAACGATCTGACGCAGTATATCATGGCGGCAGACCGCGGCAACAGCAAGGTCGCTTATCTGTACAACACATATGATCCCGCTGTACTGCGCGCGATCCGCCAGATCATCGAGACAGGTGTTGAGGGCGGTATTCCGGTCGGTATGTGCGGCGAGGCAGCGGCAGATCCGTTGCTCATTCCGCTGCTGATCAGTTTCGGTCTGACAGAGTTCTCGGTTTCGCCGACATCTGTCCTGAAGACCCGCGCTGAGATCGCCCGTTGGAGCAAAGCGGAAGCGGACCACATCGCGGAGACAGTGATGGCGCTTGAAACAGCCGAAGAAGCCTACGAACAACTGAAGAGTTTTGTCAGAGGCTAAAGGATCTGCAAGATTATTCATTATCCGGATCAGACATTATGTCTGATCCGGTTTTTTATTGTCTGAAACCCTCCAGATGCGCGAAAACATTGGAAAAATCAGGCATATCATGCTATAATATGTTTGGAGAAATGTCTTTACAGAAAGGAATTTTACGTGTATCAAAAGGGCGATTATGTAGTATATGGCATTAACGGCGTGTGTAAGATCGAGGAAGTCGCGCCGCTTCAGGGTGGAGGTGAAAGGATCTACTATCACCTTACACCTGTTCATGCCCTGAACAACATGATCTACACGCCTGTCGATAACGATAAGGTTCCTATCCGCCTTGTCCTGAGTCAGGATGAAGCCCGCTCGTTTCTTGAAAATATCTCCGAGATCGAGGCGATGGAGGATGTCGCGTACAAAAAACGTGAACAGCAGTACAAGGAAGCCATGAAGACCTGCGACTGCCGGGAGTGGGTCTGCGTGATGAAGACGGCTTATAACAGACGCTTACAGCGCATGGAGGAAGGTAAGAAAGCGACAGCGGCGGACGAGAAGTACTTTAAAGCGGCAAAGTCCAATCTGATCAATGAGATGGAAGTCGTATTTAATCAGGACTGTGCGCAGGTTACCGAGATGCTCTCGGCCTATCTTGATTTTATCTCATGAACGAAAAATCCTTTGATATACAGGAAGAACTGAAAAAGCTGCCGGCAAGTCCCGGTGTCTATCTGATGCATGATGAGCAGGATCATGTGATCTATGTCGGTAAGGCAATTAAGCTGCGCAATCGCGTCCGTCAGTATTTTCAGAGCACGAGCAAAGGACCTAAGATAGATCAGATGGTGCGCCATATCCGGAGATTTGAGTATATCGTGACCGGATCGGAGCTGGAAGCGCTGGCTTTGGAATGCAATCTGATCAAAGAATACCATCCGAAATACAATACAATGCTGATGGACGACAAATCCTACCCGTATATCAAAGTGACCGTGCAGGAGGATTTTCCGCGCGTCTTTCTGACGCGTCAGCTAAAGAAAGATCAGAACCGGTATTTCGGACCTTATACAGATGTTACAGCGGCGCGGGATGCGCTTGATCTGATCATGAAGCTCTATCGGATCAGGCGGTGCAAAAGGTCGCTTCCACGGGATATCGGGAAAGAAAGAGCCTGCCTGCAGTATGATATCAAGCAGTGCGACGCACCCTGCCAGGGTCTGATCAGCAAAGAGGAATACCGGGAGCATGTCGATCAGGTACTCCGTTTTCTCTCCGGTCATTACGATGAGATCGAAAAAGAGATCCGCCGGAAGATGGAGGAAAGCGCTGAGACGCTGGAGTACGAGAAGGCAGCCGGATACAAACAGATCCTTGATCATATCGAGTCGATCGCGCAGACACAGCG
>JAFWDW010000174.1 GCA_017515965.1 Lachnospiraceae bacterium | reverse complement strand
TACCTCCTTCTTATTATTTACCAATGGACCATCGGCAGTCCTGCGACAGGTGAGCGGAACCACGGTACAGTGGTCTCTCTGAGAGCGCCGATATAGACATTTCTTAAGTCCGGTCCTCCGAAACAGACGCTGGCCGTCCACGGAGCAGGACCCTGTCCGGTCTGGAAGAGGATCTCGTTCGTGACGCAGCTCGCATAGAAAGCATCGTCCAGAGCCTGAACCTTGTCGTGATCACCGCAGTCCATGATGATCTTGCCCTCTCCATCGGGATCGATCACAAAGATCTTGTCAGAGTAAACCATCGTACCCCAGAGATTGCCGTAGCTGTCAAAAGCGATACCATCCGGGTAAGCTCCCTGTCCCCACTCAGTCGGGCCGTACACTTCCTTGTTGTGCAGATCGCCGTTCTCATCGCAGCGGAAACGAATAATACGTCCGCCCTTCAGTCCTGTGGTTTCGACGCAATACAGATATTCTTCATTCGCGTCAAAGCGTACCTCGTTGGTGAAATGCAGCCCGTCTGCCACGATATGAACGCCGCGCTCGTCATAGCGGGCGATGTATCCGTCAGCCAGATCCGGAACCAGCGCATCGATCCAGTTCTTTTTCATGGTCGTGATCGTGATCCAGATCCGGTCTTTGGAATCGCGCAGGACGAAATTGACCTTGCCGATCTCCTGTCCGTCGATTTTATCAAAAAGCACTTTTGTCTCGCCTGTACGTTTCATTATTTCAAGACAGTCTGTGCCGAAGTTCGAAATCAAAATGTCGCCGTTTTTGGCAAATGCCAGACCGTTCGGGAGAGTTCCCTCAAAGAACCTGTTGACATCTCCCGCATTGATGTCCAGTTTGCCCTCATGCTTCTGTGTGATGATCTTCTGTGATCCGTCGGGACGGATGTGTACGACGCCGCCGCGGGCATCCGCTGTCCAGAGACTGCCGTCTCTCTCGGCCAGAATACACTCCGGTCTCTGCAGATCAGTACCGATATAGTTTAATTCTTCAGGATTGATCTCAAATCCATACAAAGGATTGTCTTTTCTCATGGTCTTATGTTCCTTTCTTCGGATACTTATTTATTCTGCCGGCTTGCCGCTGTCAAAGTCCACTTCCTCATGATACTCGTAGGAATCCAGGTCCGTGGCGGGAGCAAAGAAACAGGCAACCTTCAATTCTTTGTCTCCTGTGTTTCTCACCATATGAATCTTGCCTTGCTCAAACAGAACGACACTGCCTGTCTCGAACGGATAAATGACACCGTCGATGTACACGTGGCCTTCGCCGTCGATGATATAAAGCATTTCCTCTCCCTGCGGATGGCAGTGTGCAGGGCTCACAGTTGAGCCGGGCTCCACTCTCATAATGCAGCAGGAGCAGAACTTTCCGTCCAATCCATCCTCTTTGTCAACGACCCAGCGCAGAAAACGGCCGGGAACCGCCTTTTCTCTTACATCATTTTCATGAATAACAGGATACATAGCCATACCTCGCTGATGTGGTGTGTACGGCAGGTGCCCGTTACAGGCACCTGCCTGATCATTAATTGATTCAGTCAGCTCTCTGAGCCGGATAAATAATTATTTGTCCTTTCCGAGAGGAGCTGTAATCTGGGAGAACCAGATGGTCAGGAATCCTGCCAGCAGACCGATAGCTGTGTAAATCATCTCAGCAACGATGACCCAGCAGTACTTGCCGATCGAGCCGTCGATAAAGCTCGGGCATGCAGCATGCAGAGCGAAGAACATAGCGGTTCCGATAAAGACTGCCGCGCCGTTCATCTTGACCTTCTCCGGGAACATCATAAACCAAACGACGATAATAACTGCGATTGAAACAGCCGGAAGATATCCAATGCCGATGAATGCAAATGTCAGAATGAACATCAATGCCGCGCAGATCGCGCCGCCGAACATGGACCAGATCCAGTTCAGAGCACCCTTCACATTGCAGCCTGCTACAAAGTAGCATGCCCATGTACAGAATGAAATGAATGTCAGGGCATTGCCCATTTCCTTACATCCCGGATGTCCTAATCCGCCCATTGCCTGAGTTACATAAGTAACGACGCCTGCGAGAATCGCTGTCAAAAGCGCATAGACTGCCTGTTGTTTAAACTTCATAGTAATCCTTCCTCCTTTTTATCCTACTTATCTTCTGGCATCTCGCCAGTGATGATATCAGGTTCCACTAAACCGACCCATTCCTTCTGATCTAACGTAGTGATAGGACGAGACTGCAACAGATACATCTTGCCGGCTTCATATGCCCACTCAAGATCCTGCGGCTTGCCATAGTACTCTTCAGCCTTCTTGGCAAGTTCGACAAGTTCTTTGACCTCTTCATCAGAGAGAACCTGCTCGAAGCGCATATCTCTCGGAACCGGCTTGTTCTTGCTGCCGCCTCTTTCGCTCTTGCGTACAACCATGATCTCTTTCTTCGGAACTGCCTTCTGCACAAAGTGATAATCAGTCTTATCCACAACATAGTTGTCGGGATTGACGATACCCTGTACAACACCCTCACCAAGCCCCCATGTAGCTTCGATCGTGACTGTGTTCGCATTCTGGTCAATCGGGTTAACAGAGAACATAACACCAGACTTTTCTGAGTTAACCATACGCATAACAACGACCGCGATGGCGATATCTCTCTCGTCGAAGTTATTCTCACGGCGATAGAAAATTGCCCAGTTGTTGTAAAGCGATGCCCAGCAGTCCTGCACATACTTGACGACCTCATCCTCACCGATGACATACAGGAAAGTCTCCTGCTGTCCGGCAAAGCTCGCGTCATCAAGGTCTTCAGCTGTACCGCTTGAACGAACTGCTACCGGCGGATTCTCGCCCTGAAGCTTCCTGTAATTGTCGATCAGGCTCTGCTTCATATCTTCGGGCATTTCCGCATCTGTGATCATGCCTCTGATCGCCTCGCCGGCCTCCTCAAGGCTAGCCTGAGATTCCCAGTCGATCGCATCGATCTTTTCAAAGACGCGGTCATAGAGGTTGTTTGCCTCCATGAATGCCTGATACATCTCTGAACAGCAGACAAAGCCCTCGGGTACAGGGAATCCTGCTTTGAACATTCTGGAAAGGCTCGCGCCTTTTCCACCTGCGATCAGACCAAGGTCTTCCTCAGGTAGTTCATCAAACCATTGAATATAACTCATATATAATCCTCTCTTTCATGCCGGCGGGACCGCGGGGCCTGCCGCGGCCCGCCTAGCTTATTCCTATATTTCTCTAAGTATTCGAAACTTATACTCTCTCAAGAATCTCAACTGTTCCATCATCACCGTTGACACGGATCTTGTCGCCAGTCTTGATGCGATAGGTCGCATTCACGCAGCCGACAACACAGGGGATACCGAACTCACGGGAAACAACAGCCGGGTGAGAAAGAGCGCCGCCTGTATCGGTAACCAGACCTGCGATCTTGGAGAACGCGATGATCCAGCCGGGGTTCGTCATCTGGCAGACCATGATGTCTTCAGGCTGCAGCTGATCGAACTCTGCCGGGCTCTTGACAACGCGTGCCGGGCCTTCTACGCAGCCGGCTGAGCCGCTGATAGCCTTGATGGTGTCGCCCTGATCGCCTGCTGCCTCGAGTTCCTGGCTCTTGTAGAATACATCCGGATATCCCCAAAGGATCTGCTTGTAGATCTCCTCATACAGATGCCAGTGATCAACTGTACCATACCAGTAACGCGGCGGCTTCTTAGCTGCCTCTTCCATCTTAGCGCGAGCTGCTGCTGCAATTGACTTCAGATCAAGATCTGAGAAAGCGCCTGCACGAAGCTCATCATATGTCAGCATGAAGATATCTTCTCTGTCATCGAGTTTGCCGAGCTTGACAAGCTTATCAGCAAGACCGAGGAACATGATTCTCATGTGAGCATAGATGGACTGGTCAATGTAGAAGTGATGGTTCGGTGTCAGCGGGAGCATCTTGAGGTTCAGAGCCAGCTTCTTCTCGAACTCTTCGCGGAGATCCTCATCCTCGATGCGGGCGCGTGCACGCTCGATCGCTGCCTTCTGGCTGTCATTGTTCGCCGCGATCTGTTTCGGATAGTCATAATCTGTGATGACATAGTTCTTAATAGCCTCATAGACAGGTGTCGGATCTTCTTTCCAGATCTTGCCGGTGTACTCATGTGTCCACAGCGGCTTCCATCCATAGACGTCAACATAGTCATCGATCTTCTTCTTCAGCTCAGCGCCACCGGGCTGATCAGCGAGTTCTGCAATGATATCCTTTGCCGGAACTGTCTCCCAGAAAGCTTTCATTGCGCCAACAGCGCAGATGTCTTCCTTGATCTTCCAAGCGTCACGCAGGGAATCCCAGTTCTTGTCGTCCGGGGAGACGGTGATCAGTGAGTAATCCTCATCGATCGGGCCGACAGCTTCTTCGTAGATCGCCTGGAACTCGCCTGAAGCCTGTGCCTGAGCATAGTTCAGGATCCAGTGAATACGGAAAGCTCTCTCCTGCATGTCAAGGCAGTCTTCCAAGTGAACCATCGCTGAAGCAAGCGACTCGTTCTCGAAGTCAAAGTTGACCATCTTGTCAGCCATGCCTATGAGCTCCGGAACATATTCATTGTCCCATTTGTCAATGAATGTGTCAGCATAGTAGGGCATAACATTGCCATAGTATGCAAGATGTCCCTCCTGGAGATTCTCCGGAAGTGTGGGCGGAACAACAGCTGTGTACAGATAGCCGTTGATCAGTTTGCCGACCCAGTCTTTACCGCCGACATAGCCAAACCTCTTATAGAAGTATGCGCAGGTGGGGCCCCACCATCCGCCGACGCTGAAATACATGGGTGAAAGAGGATTCGGGCAGTGCAGATCATCGTACCACCACATTAATTTCTTTTCTTCCTCGTTTGCCCATTCTACTGGATACTCGTCATTGCCAAAGAATGTTGCATAGATTTTGTTTTCAGCCATAATAGACCCTCCTTGAAAACAATTAACAAGTTATTAGTTGCTGATTTATATTCCACCGGCATCTTGCCGGTACAATACCGTTGTTGTGCGCCGCGTGGGCGCCGCCTATGCTCCGGGACTATCCTCCGCCGGATTGATCCGTTCCGCTGCCAGCATAATGCCGTCGATAATACGGTTGTATCCGGTACATCGGCAGATGTTGCCTTCCATATTTTTGCGGACATACTCCCTTGTGGGATGCGGGTTCTGATCAAGGATCGCCTTGGCGCTCATGATCATCCCAGGTGTGCAGAAACCGCACTGCACAGCGCCTGCATCGAGAAACGCCTGCTGCAGGGGATGGATCTCATCTCCCGCCATTCCTTCAATCGTCAGCACATCACTGCCATCGATCTCTGCCGCTGTCACCAGACAGGAATTGACCGGCTTCCCGTTGTAAATGACGGTACAGGCTCCGCACTCTCCCTCGTTGCATCCGATCTTAGTCCCGGTAAGACCGAGCTCTTCGCGCAAAAACTCAGCGAGTGTTTGTGCCACATCGACCGTTCTCTTATAGGCCTCTCCGTTGATCGTGACGTATATATCTTTCGTCCTCATCAGTTCAGCCCTCCTCCGTCAGCCACGAGGGTGTATCGCAAAAGACATCTCCCCGGGCTCTCTTAACTGCTGTCTGATACGCATCCTCCGCCATGTTCTGTATCAATGTCAGGCGGAACTCAGAACTGGAACGCCAGCTGGTTCTGGGGCTCGCACCCTCGCAGCACAAACGTCCAAACTCTGCCGCATCGACTTCATCAGCCTTCCTGCCGATCAGGAATTCTTCCGCAGTGGTCACGCGGATGGCTGTCGGCGCGGATGTCGTCAGCGCTGCACGCGCTTTTGTGATGACTCCGTCTTCCAGCGCAACCAGTACACTGACTCCGCACAGTGCCAGGTCCATGGCTTTTCTGCGGGTATATTTGATGTAGCGCGATCCGGTTCCAGCTGCCTGCTTATAGACTTTGACGCCTTTGAGGATCTCATCCTTTTCCAGGACTGTTCTTTTCGGGCCAATGAAGAAATCTTTCAACGGCACGATGCGCTCTCCCTTTGCGGAGGCAATTACGCAGTCTGCATCAAAGAGCAAAAGCGGTGCCACGGAATCCGCGGACGGTACCGCGTTGCAGATGTTGCCGCCAATCGTGCCTCTCTGGCGTATCTGAACTGATCCGACCTGGGAACAGCCCTCGGAGAGTGCTGTGAACGTCTCCCAAAAAAGTCTGCTCTCCTCAAAATAGCGGTGCGGTGTAAGCGCGCCGAAGAACCAGTGATCTTCTTCCTCGCGGATCTCTTTCAGTTCTTCGATTCCCTTTATATCGATCAGTGCTGCAGGCTTCAGTGAGCCGTTGTGCATCGCCACGTAGATATCCGTACCGCCGGCGACGATCTTAGCGCCTTCCAACTGCTTTAATTCACAGGCTTCCTGCAGGGTGTGCGGTTCATACAGTTCATAAGACGAAAGCATGATCACACCTCCCTTCCGGGCCCGAACGCCGGATCATGGAACAATGCTTCCGCACTCGGGGTGCCGTCACCGGAGGCCATGCCTCCCTCGCAGCCCAGCACAAATTCCGGTTTGATCGGAATGGCTGTCACCGGTCTGCCGAGCGCCGCCGCAACGGCATTTGAGATACAGGGTGCAGTCGGTGCCACGCCGGGTTCGCCGATGCCTTTGGCTCCGTACGGTCCCTCTGAGTGACCGACTTCAACCAGCGAAATATCATAGTCAAAATCAGCGTCCATAAAAGTCGGCACTTTATAGTCGACCATGTTACCGTTTTTCAGAACGCCGTCCTGATAGATCATCTCTTCAAGCAGCGCGTGTCCCAATCCCATGGACAGTGCCCCTTCGATCTGCTGCGTGCAGCCGAGCGGGTTGATCGCCTTGCCCACATCGTGTGCGGCGCCAATCTTGACAACATCAACATGACCTGTACGCAGATCGACAGCAACTTCCGCGGCCTGCGCTCCCATCATCCACATGACGGTCGGTCTCTTCGATGCGTGTGTATACTCATCGACCGGATCAAACACATCTTTGGTGCCGTAGCGGCCGATCGCAATCACGGGCGGTTCCTCGTGCATGGCACGGCTCGCGCCGATATCATTGATGTGTAAACTCTTTTCAGCGTCCTCTGTTGTCGTAAAGACGCCGTTTTCAAACAGCATTGACTCTTCACTGACTTTCCAGAGTTTCGCGACCAGCACTTTAAGCTGTCTGACAATATCCTCGCAGGCTTCCAGGATCGCGTTGCCGCCGTGGAATGTCGAGCGGCTTGATGTCGTCGTCTTGTCGTACGGCGTGATGGAAGTATCCGCCTGTGACATATAGACCTTGTCGATATCGATACCCAGAACCGATGACACAAACTGCGGGAAGACGGTGCGCACTCCCTGTCCCATCTCACGGCTGGCTGCCAGCACATTGACCGTGCCGTCGCCATTCATCCGGACAGTAACCGACGTCGTTGACGGCGTACCGGTCACCTTGATATAACAGGCAATGCCTTTGCCGTGCAGTTTTCCTTTCTCGTCCGTCCAACTGAGCGGGATCTTATCCCAGCCGATATTGGCGGCAGCCTTTTCAAGGCATTCACCGACACCGACATCCTTCATGATCTCGCCGCTCGCGTGCTGCAGGCCGTCTTTCAAGACGTTCTTCAAGCGGAACTCGAGCGGATCCATATCAAGCGCCTTGGCCAGCTTATCCATCTGCGCTTCGTGTGCGCAGGCGACCTCGGTAATGCCAAATCCCCTGTAAGCTGAGCCGAGCGAATGGTTCGTCACCATACAATAGCTGTCAACATAAACATTCGGGATCGCATAGGGGCCGTTGGATGCATAGCCGGCGTTGTAATTGACGCGCGGGCCATAGCCGCCGAAGGCTCCTGTATCCCAGTAGATCAAGAGTTTCTGCGCGACAAGCTTGCCGTCTTTTGTTGCGCCTGTCTTTGCGTAATACTTAAGCGGCGCCCGTGTGACAGTCGATTCAAACTCTTCGTGACGGTCGTATGTCAGTTTGATCGGTCGCTTTGCCTTGATCGAAAGCGCTGCCGCGATCGGTGTCAGCTGCGGTTCAAGCTTGCATCCGAATCCTGCGCCGATATCGGTGCAGACGATCCGGACTCTGTTGACCGGATATCCAAACAAACCGGAGAGCAGGCTCTGTACAGAGAACGGCGACTGCACCGGCGCATACGCCACAAGCTCCTCAGGTGTCGCGTTCACCAGTGTCGTGTGTGTCTCGATTACCGTGTGCTGCAGCATCGCGGTATAATACTCGCTTTCAACGATCACATCTGCCTCTTCAAAGCCTTTGTCGATATCGCCGTGAATCAGCTGGAAACGGTCCAGTATATTCGTTCCCTGTACCGGGTGGGTCAGGCCTTTGATCTTATAAATGCTCCAGTCCTCCTGGACAAGCGCATCCGCTTTGATCGCGTCCTCGATCGAGTCAACGATCGGGAGCAGCTCGTACTCAGCCTCTATCAGGCGGACAGCTTCTCTTGCGATGCGTTCGGTATCCGCTGCAACAGCTGCGACCGGCTGACCTTTATATACGACTTTATCGTGTGCCAAAATCGGCTGATCGCATATGAATGAACCGTAATAACCCGGGCAGTCCTCCCCGGTAATCACGGCGCGTACACCGGGATATGTTCTCGCCTTTTCCGTATCAAGCGAAAGAATCCTTGCATGTGCGTGAGGACTGTGGTAAACAGCCGCATAGAGCTGACCGGGCAGCGAATAGTCCGCCCCGAATCTGGTCTTGCCTGTAACTTTGTTCTCGCCGTCTTTGCGGGAGATCGAGCTTCCGATGATCGGATCAGGCATCATTCTCATGCTCCTTCTATCTGCAGAATCAGGCGGAACCGCTCATGAAGCGGCACCGCCTGATCGTCATGTCATTATCTCTCAACTGTTCCTTCCCAGGTATCAAGCGCTCTCTTGGCAGACTTCTCATCATACCAGTGTGTCGTCACGGTTTTGGCGCGGGTGTAGAAACGCACGCCGTCGATGCCGAGCACATGCTGATCTCCGAAGAAGGAGTCTTTGTTGCCCGAGAACGGGAAGTATGCTGACGGAACCGGAATACCGACGTTGATGCCGACCATGCCGCCGTCCGTGCGCATCGCAAACTGTCTCGCATAGAAGCCGCTCTGTGTAAAGATAACGGATCCGTTTGCGAACGGGTTGGCATTCATCTGTGTGATACCATCCTCGAAATCCTTCACACGCTTGATCAGCGTGACCGGTCCGAAGATCTCTCTCTGGCCGACTTCCATCTCAGGTGTGACCTTATCCAGAATGGTCGGGCCGACAAAGAAGCCGTTCTCAAATCCCGGAACCACGATGTCGCGTCCGTCGAGCACGCATTCTGCGCCCTCATCGATACCCTTCTGGATCCAGTTGCAGACAGACTCTTTATGCTTTGCGTGAACGACCGGACCAAGCTTGGTCTCTTCGTCATACGCGCAGCCGACTTTGAGGTTCTGTGCCTTCTCTTTCAGAAGAGCGACAAACTTATCAGCAATAGACTCCTGCACGCAGACGACCGGGAGTGCCATGCAGCGCATACCGGCGCAGCCGTATGTGGAGTTGACGATCGCATTGGTCGCGCTCTCAAGGTCGCAGTCTTCCAGGACGAGTGCATGGTTCTTGGCCTCGCACTGAGCCTGGACACGCTTGCCGTGTGCTGCCGCGACAGAGTAGATATGCTTGCCGACACCGGTTGTTCCCACAAACGTCACCGCCTTGATGCGCGGGTCAGTCAGGAAGATCTCAGATTCCTGACGGCTGCAGGTAACCAGGTTGACAACGCCCTTCGGGAAGCCGCCTTCTTCATAGAAAAGCTCCATAATACGCATCGCGGTAAGCGGCGTGTGGGAAGCAGCCTTCAGGACAACGGTATTACCGGTCGCGATCGCGAGCGGAACCATCCAACCCCACGGGATCATCGCCGGGAAGTTGAACGGCACGATGCCGGCGACAACGCCGAGCGGCATACGATAGGATGCCGTGTCAAATCCGGTTGTTACCTGCATGGATGCTTTGCCTTGTGATACGATCGGTGTCGCGCAGGCAAGCTCTGTCGGCTCGATCGCCTTGAGCACATCACCACGGGCCTCATTGAGGTTCTTGCCAAGTTCCTTCGCGCACAGATAAGCGAGCTCTTCAAGGTGCTCGACCAGAATGTTTCTCCACTTGAACATATACTGTGTACGTTTGCTGATGGAAAGCATTGACCAATCTTTGAACGCTTCCTGAGCGCTTGTGATCGCTTCATCAACTTCCTCTACTGTACAGCAGGGAACTTCGGCGATCACTTCACCTGTCGAAGAATCAGTTACGGGCATCCATTTATCTGTCTTGGACTCTCTCCACTCGCCATATACGCAATATTTTTTTCTTTCAACACTCATTTCAGATTCCTCCTCGTAAGGTTCTGTATCGAATTTATTTTCTCTCAAGAACTTCTTTAGCCTTCGCTGCGATATGCTCAGGTTTCAGTTCAAATCTCTCTTCCAAATAATCCTGCGGTCCGACTTCGCCGAACTCATCCTTGACGCCGATACGTCCCATCGGAACCGGATCGTTCTCGACCAGGACTTCAGCGACAGCACTTCCCAGTCCGTTGATGATGCTCTGATTCTCAGCTGTGACGATCGCACCGGTCTCTGCCGCACACTTCTTGACCATTTCCGCATCGAGCGGCTTTAAGGTAAACATGTCGACGACTCTTGCCGAGATGCCGTCCGCCTCGAGGAGCTTAGCCGCCTCAAGTGCCTGACGCACCTCCATGCCGATCGCGATCAGCGTGATATCCTTACCGTCGCGGATCATCTCGGCTTTGCCGAGGGTAAACTCAGAACCTTCCTCATAGATCTGATAGACTTTCTTCCTCGGCATTCTCAGATAAACAACACCCGGGATGTCCGCAACCTGCGGTACAAGCGAACGCATCATGACCGGATCAGAGGGCTCGAGCACTGTAATATTTGCCATCGTGCGCATCAGACCCATATCCTCAAAGGCCATGTGAGTGCCACCGTTATAAGTCGCTGCAATACCCGCGTCACATCCGCAGATCTTTACGTTCTGGCCTGCATAAGCACAGCTCATGAACACCTGATCATAGATACGGCGGGATGCAAACACCGCAAAGGTGTGTACGAACGGGATCAGACCGGTCGAAGCCATACCGCCTGCCATAGCGGCCGCATTTTGCTCCTGAATACCGATATTAAATGCTCTGTCCGGGAACTCTTTCATGAAATTCTTGGTTCCGCAGGAATTCATCAGGTCACAGTCGATCGTGACGATCTTGGGGTTCTTCTTTGCCTCTTCAATCAGTGCGTTACAGTACGCCGCACGCATCTCCTCCGGAGAAACTTTGATTTCTTCACAGACCTTTACCATTTAAAATCACCTCCCGGATACGTGCCTTCCGCCAGACGCCGGTCGATCTCAGCGCAGGCCTCCTCAGCCTTCTCAATATCGAAAGTCATATAGTGGTTGAACTCTTCCGCCTCGGCGAAGTTAATTCCAAGGCCTTTGATGGTGTCGAGGATAATGACGTGGGGTTTGCCCTCTACCTTCTTCGCATCCTCGATGCCGTTCCAGATCGCCTCTGTATCATAGCCCTTGACGGTTCTGGCATCAAAGCCAAAGGCGCGGAACTTCTCTTCCAGATCGCCGGGATCCAGGATGTCTTCCAGACGACCGTCAAGCTGCTTTTTATTCCAGTCTACAAACATAATAAAGTGATCAAGTTTGAGAGCAGCCGCGGTCTCCGCTGCCTCCCATACTTCACCTTCATTTGTCTCGCCGTCGCCGACGATGCAGTATGTATAGTTATCTCTTCCCTGCACGCGGCTGCCGAGTGCAATACCGACTGCAGAAGATGCTCCGTTGCCGAGGGATCCTGTCGACATATCGACGCCCGGCGTCTTCTGGCCGTCAGCGTGGCTGGGCAGATTGGTCCCCGGCTTGTTCACAGTTTTCAGCCAATCCATCGGGAAAAATCCCTTTAACGCCAGAACGGCGTAAAGGCCCGGACCGCAGTGTCCCTTGGACAGGACAAGCCGATCGCGATCCTCCCACTTCGGATTCGCCGGATCGATGTTCATCATGCCTCCGTAGAGAACGGCCAGAACATCAGAAATAGAAACAGATCCGCCAATATGACCAGATCCGGCATGCCCAATCGCCCGGACCGTCTCTTTGCGGATCTCTGCGCTGAATTGCTTCAGCTCCTCGAAATTAACCTGCTTGCTCATGCTCATATTCACCTCCTGCTGCAAACCCTTCCTTTACGAAATGGTTCACATAGTTGCGACTCAGCCTTTTGAAGCATCTCGGCGACCGATAATCGATTATCGATCATGTCAATATTATACGTTATGCTTCATATGACTGTCAACAAAAAAAGAAGTCAGTTCTGTTCATCAGCTGGATAAATTGCTCATTTTCCTTATTTTTTCAGGGTATTCCGGCTTTATCTTTTTTCAGAAATCTTTTGACAGCCTGAAAACTCCGAATCAGTTGTTAAAAAAACCATAATCGATTCTTCGTCTTTTTGAAAGGATCATTTATCTATATATAGACAAATACATCCTCAATCCAACAAAATATGTCTCAAAGGAGTCTTTGCGGGTCCCGGCAAAAGAGGAAATCCTCTTGTTGCCGGGCTCAAAATCTATGCAGCCAGTTAAACAGCTTCTGCTTTCTGTCTTCATTATACCGACATATGGCATACTGTCACTGGCGCAGAGCATCGCTCCCTATTGCAAAATGAAACATTTTTCAATTATTAGTATTGAGAGTATTCCTGAACCCTGACGGAGTGATTCCGTATATTTTCCTGAAGGCGCGATAAAAACTGCTGTCATCTCCGAACCCGGAGTTTTCAGCCACCTCATGAATGGACAGATTAGGGTTGGCCAGAAGGCCTTTGGCGTGGCGCATCTTGATGTGCAGGATGAAATCGCTGAATGTTCTGCCGGTGCTGGCTTTGATCAAACGCTCCATGTGGACGCGGCTGTAACCGAAATGAGACGAGGCGCTCTCAACAGTCACTTCGGTCAGATTCTCATTGATATACCTCAGAACCGAGATAATGTCAAATGCTCTGCTTCGGGTATTTTTTGCGCGAAAATCTGTCAGATGGTGCTGGACGATCTCAAGACACATGAGTTCAAAGAGAAGTTTTGACCGGCGCCTGTAGATCTCTTCATCGTAACTTGACCTGTCATACATTTCATAGACGATCTGCTGCAGCACAGGGTTTTCTCCTGTGCGAAAGAAGAAGGACCGGTTGACGTCGCCCCTGAAGACGATCTCCGAGAAGAAAACAGACAATGCGTCATCATGGGACAGGAGCGAAAGAAATGCGTTCTCAAAAGTACTTTTGCGCAGCATGATGTAAAAGAGCAGACTGTCGTCATCGTCGGAGGAAGTACGGTGAATAGTTCCGGGAGCCAGAAGAAAGAGATCCCCCGGCTTCATCACATATTCTGTGTCCCCTACGTATTCGCGGCACGTTCCCTGAAGCAGATAAACGAACTCAATGTATTCATGCTTATGCTTCTGTGTAGTCAGGTATCTGACTAACCTCCGAACAGTCAGGTCGCAGCCGGGTTCGATCGGGATATCCTCCTCATAGATAGCGCGCGGCCCTGCGTATTTCATTTGAACATCATCTCTGAAGTGGCGAACCTGCTCAGGTGTGAATCCTTCCGGCGTGCGGGCGCCGCTTAAGAAAGGCTCTATCGGCAAGCCATGTTCATACAGATATTTACAGATTAATTCGGTATCAGTGAAAGGAATATCATACATATCAGAAACCTGCCTTGCCTGAAATGAAATGTGTCTTTTCTCTAATTATAACAGACTGCAAGCCTTTTTAATTATCTCCTTGTGTCGTGCAGACAGATTTTCGGTGAATCATGCTTTGCGCAGGTTCACGATAATAACAGAGATAAGGATAAGCAGGATGCCGGTAATCTTAGCCGCGTTGGCCGGCTCCTGAAAAACAAGGATTCCCAAAGTGCAGGTGACTAGCGGCTCCATCACGGCTGAAACCGCTGCGCGGCCGGCCTCGATCCGGCTGATTCCCCAAGTGTACAGGAAATAAGGAGCGGCGGACGTGATAATGCTCTTTCCGAGAACCAGCAGAATCAGCTGCGGATGCAGTTTCATCAGATGCAGGGCCTGTGGCATGTGCCCGAACGGAACTGTGAAAATCGCCGCAAACAAAAATGAATACGCAGTCATCGTCAGCGAGTTGTATGTTCTGGTCGCCAGTTTGGCAAAGATGCTGTACGTGCTGTAGGCAAAACCGGCCAGAATGCTCCCCGCCGCGATCAGAAGCGGGGTGCGGTATGTTTCGGAGAGCACGCCCGCCGTCAGTGCGCAGCCGGAGACCGCGAGCAAAACGGCGATAACTTTGATCGTCGTGATTTTTTCTTTAAAGAAGATGGCCGACAGCAGCATGACAAAGATCGGCGAGGTGTAGATCAGCGCGGTTGTGACCGAAGCCTGTCCGTGGATCAGCACATAGTAGTGCAGCCAGGTGAAGACAGCCATGCTGATAAAACCAGCAAGAATAAACATCCAGATATCTTTCAGTTTGATCCTGAGCTTGCTTCTGTCTGTCAGGAGAATCAGAATCCAGTAAAAAGCGCCGGTAAGAAGCATCTTGAAAGCAGTCTGCATGCTCGAGGTCATACCAAACCCGGACATGCGGCGCACAAAAAGACAACTGGTCCCCCACAGAACGCCTGCTCCCAAGGTGGCCGCTGTCGCCAGATGTAAGCTTTTTGCTTTTTCTTTCTGCATGTCTCCTCCTCAAAAGCCCGTTTTCCTTACGCGCCTTTGTAATTCTTGACATCAGTAAAACATAGCCGTAGATTCTTTTCAAGAAAAAGAGGCCCTTTTTACAGAGCCTCCTCGTTTATTATCTTTATTTTGTTTTGCAGGATCGCCTCGGCGTCAGCGCCGATGATGTCCAGACCCGTCGCCTCGATCAGTCTGACATCGCTGATACCGTAATAATCCTGAGCGAGCGCCTTGATATAGCCAAAACCGTATTGATTCGGCGCCCAGTCCCCTCCTGCCGTTGAAACGTACCAGATGCGGTGTGCTCTGCAAAGACCCTTCGGAACACCCTCAGGCGTGTACTCAAAAGTGATCCCGACGACATTGATATGTTCGATATACTGTTTTAAAACAGCCGGGAACGAGTAGTCCCAGTAAGGCGCAGCGATCACAATCTCGTCGGCCTCAGCGAACTGTCTGGCATGCGCGAACATATCATGATCAAATGCACCTGCCGCGATCAAAGTGTCCCTCTTTTCAAGCAATTCCCCATCGAGCAGCGGAAAAGAGCATTCCTCCAGCTTCAGGTGACAGATTTCACCGTCAAGGCATTTCAGACATGCCTCTGCCAGCCTCTTCGTTCTGGATTCCTTACGCACACATGCGTCAATAAACAGAATCATTCATTCCCTCTTGTTTTCTTCTTCAATCGTATCTTTCGGGTTCGTGCTGCCTGTCCGGTAGCCGTCCAGATCAACTGTGATATATCGGAAGCCGCTCTCGCGCAAACGTCCGGTCACGATCATAGCGACATCAGGCTCCAGTAGTTTTGTCATCTCTTCCTTCACCACTTCGATGCGGGCGATCTCGCCGTGATGGCGTACGCGCACCTGGGTAAAGCCGAGATCAAACAGGCACTCTTCTGCCTCCTCTACCATATGCAGCTTCTCCTCTGTGATCTCCTCCCTGCAGGGGATGCGCGTGGCAAGACAGGCGAAGGATGGTTTGTTCCACGTCGGCAGATCCAGCTCGCGGGACAGCGCACGGATATCCGCCTTGGTGAGGTCAGCCTCGCGCAGCGGACTCCTGATCCCCAGTTCGCTCAGTGCCTTCAGACCGGGACGGTAATCGCCCAGATCATCCATGTTCGATCCTTCCGCGACACAGCCGAATCCGCGTGATGCAGCCTCTTTGAGAAATGCTGCGAACAGCGCTTTCTTGCAGAGATAACAACGCTCCGGCGGATTATCTGCAAATCCCTCGATGCTCATCTGATCGATGCCAATGACGGTGTGCTGAACGCCCAGACTCCGGCAAAATGAAACCGCTTCCAAATATTCCCGGTTCGGAACCGATACCGTCTTGCCAATGATAGCGAGCACATCATCTCCCAGGGCATCGTACGCAGTTTTTAGCAAAAAGGTCGAGTCGACGCCGCCCGAGAAGGCAATCGCTGTCTTTCCCAGACTCTTCAGATAATCGATAAGGCTGCTCTGTTTTTCGTTCAGTTGATCCATCATCACTCTCCGATCAGCTTACGCGTCTCTTGCAGCGTCATTCCCCGCTCGTTCGCGATACGTGCCAGATCCTCGTACTCGTATTTCTTCTTTCTGACACCGTATCCTTCTGAAGTTTTAAGGCGCACCGATCCGTAAGGCGTATCGAGCTCCTCCTCTCTGCGCTCCAGCACATATCTGGCTGACTGTTTCTCACGGATACCGATCGTGGATGTATATTTGAAAATAAGTTTAACGATACTCTCTTTGTCCTGCTGCCGGCAGATCACTGTAATGAGCGTCCCCGGGCGGTTCTTTTTCATACCGGCAGGAACAGTAAACACCTCGAGCGCACCGCCCGCAAAAAGCTTTTCCATCGCAAAGCCGATCTCCTCTGCGGTCATGTCGTCGACATTACAGGACAGCTCAGCAACCATATCGGTCTGATCCTCGCTCTCACCAAGCATCACGCGCAAACAGTTGGCCGCATCAAAATCTTTTGTTCCCATG